>JADHWW010000033.1 GCA_016783285.1 Anaerolineae bacterium | reverse complement strand
AGGCCACCTACGAGGATGAATACTTTAGCACCGGCTTCCAGGTCGCCGAGTACCGCAAGCCCGAGTTCCAGGTGACGGTCGAGACAGACAGGCCAGAGTACGTCCAGGGTGACGAGATCAACGTCACTGCCCAGGCGACTTACTACTTTGGCGGCCCCGTCGCCGGTGCCGAGGTGCGCTACTCTGTCCTCTCCGCCGACCACTTTTTTCACTATCAGGGCCCGGGCTGGTGGGACTTTACCGACTATGACTTTAGCCGCTACCGATACGAGGACTATTACAGTTTCTACGGCGAACTGATTGCCAGTGGCACGGGCGCCACCGACGAGGAGGGGCGCTTCACCTTTAGTCTCGAAGCCGACATCGCCGAGTACCTTGCCAGCCAACGCTTTACGTTGGAGGTGACAGTCACCGACGTCAACGATCAGGAGGTGAGCAACCGCACCGAAGCGGTGGTACACAAGGGGCTGTACTACATCGGCCTGCGCCCCGAACGGTACGTCGGGCGGGTGAACGAGGAGAACAGCGTCAACGTCATCACCGTGGACTGGGCCAGCGACCCGTCGCCCAGGCAAGAGTTGACCGTCGTCTTTGCCGAGCACAATTGGTACAGCGTCCGCAAGCAGGCGGAGGACGGCCACTACTACTGGGACTGCACTGTCGAGGACGTGCCGGTCTTTACCACCACGGTGACGACGGACGAGGACGGCGAAGCGGTCGTGGACTTTAAGCCTGAAAAAGGCGGCATCTACAAAGTGACCGCCAGCGGCCTGGATGAGAAAGGGAACGAGGTTCGCAGTTCTACCTATATGTGGGTTAGCGGGCGACGTTACGTCAGTTGGCGGCAGGAGAACAATGACCGCATTGACTTGGTGGCCGACCAGCGGCAATATCAAGTTGGCGACACGGCGACTGTCCTCATCCCGCACCCCTACCAGGGCCCGGTCAAAGCGCTCGTCACCGTCGAGCGGGGGCACATCTACCGCCACTGGGTGCAGACGCTAGAGACCAATTCGGAGGCCATTGAGATCCCCATCACCGAGGACCTCATCCCCAATGTCTTTGTCTCCGTAATCATCGTGAAAGGGGAGGATGAGACCAATTCGCTGTCCAGTTTCAAGATCGGCTACGTCCAACTGCCCATCGAGATCACCGAGAAAGAGTTGGACATCACACTGACGCCCGACAGGCCGCCTGACGGACATTACGGGCCGGGCGAGACGGCTACCTACGACGTGAACGTCACTGACAGCAAGGGCAATCCGGTCGAGGCCGAACTGGCCCTCAACCTGGTGGACCTGGCGGTCATCGCGCTGGCCGACCAGCCGGGACGGGACATCGTGAGCCACTTTTGGCGCGAGCGGGGATTGGCCGTGCGCACGGCCAGCGGGCTGACGCTTTCGGCAGAGCGCGTCAACCTGGCGGTGGCCCCCGGAGCCAAGGGCGGTGGTGGTGGCCTTGAGGAGGAATTTGGCGTCGTGCGGCGGCGCTTCCGCGACACCGCTTACTGGAACCCGACCGTCCGCACCGGCGCCGACGGCCACGCCACGGTCAGCGTGGAACTGCCGGACAACCTGACCACCTGGCGTATGGGCGCCCGGGGTGTCACCGCCGACACGCTGGTGGGCCAGGCGGACGTGGACGTCGTGAGCACCAAAGACCTGCTGGTGCGCCCGGTGGCGCCGCGCTTTTTCGTCGTCGGCGACGAGGCAGAACTGGCGGCGGTGGTGCATAACAACACCGACTGGGCGCTGGAGGTGGAGATCGTCTTTGAGGCGGATGGGCTGCGAGTCAGCGAGTCGGCGAGTCAGCGAATCAGCGTTCCCGCCAACGACAAGGTCAAAGTGACGTGGTGGGTGACGGTGGAAGATACGCAGGAGGTCATACTGCGCTTTGGCGCGAGGGCGGTAGGGCAAGATGCCATCTTGCCCTACGACGCCGTCGAAATCACGCTGCCGGTCTATCGCTACTCCACGCCGGAGGTGGTCGCCACTGCCGGCCTGTTCGACGCCGACGGGCAGCGGCTCGAAGCAGTGGTCCTGCCGCCCAGTTACGATCCCACCCAGGGCGAACTCTCTGTGCACCTGGACCCGTCGCTGGCGGCGGGCATGGTAGGTGGGCTCGAATACCTGGAGCATTATCCCTACGAGTGCACCGAGCAGACAGTCAGCCGTTTCCTGCCCAACGTCGTCACCTACCGCGCTTTCAAGGAACTGGACCTTCCCGAAAGATCAGATCTTTCGGGAAGGTTGCCGGAGATGGTCAGCACCGGCCTGCAACGGCTCTACAACCAGCAGCACTATGACGGCGGCTGGGGCTGGTGGGTGCTCGACGAATCTGACTCCTACTTGAGCGCCTACGTCCTGTTGGGGCTGGTCGAGGCGGAGCGGGCTGGCTTTGCGGTGGACGAGGAAGTGATGGAGCGGGCGGCCGAGTTCCTGCAAGATAGCCTGCGCAAGCCCAGGGACCTGGAGCGCCACTGGCAGGCCAACCGGCAGGCTTTCATCCTGTACGTCCTGGCCGAGGCTGGTCAGGGAGACCTGGGGCGCACGGTGGCCCTCTTTGACCGGCGCGATGTGCTGGACACCTTTGGCAAGGCCTACCTGGCGATGGCGCTGGGCCTGCTGGAGCCGGACAAGCCAACTCGTGTGAACGCCCTCCTATCCGACATCACCAGCGCCGCCATCGTCAGCGCCACCGGCGCGCACTGGGAGGAAGCGCAGGTGGACTATTACGCCATGAACACCGACACCCGTTCCACCGGTATCGTGCTGGCCGCGCTGGCGCGGCTGGATCCGGACAACGCGCTGGCCCCCAACGCCGTCCGCTGGCTGATGGCCGTTCGCAAAGACGGCCACTGGGAGACGACGCAGGAGACCGCCTGGGCCATTTTGGCGCTCACCGACTGGATGGTGGCCACCGGCGAACTGGAGGGGGCGTACAACTGGCAGGTGGTCGTCAACGGCGAATTGCTGGGCGAGGGCAGCGTGGCCCGCGAGAATATTGACGAGACGGTCGAACTGCAAATTAAAGTCGCCGAACTCCTGGCCGACGAGGCCAACCGGGTCGTCATCGAACGTTGGGCACCCGAGGGGCAGGACGCGGGGACGGGCCGGCTGTACTACAGTATGTACCTGCGCTACTTTAAGCCGGTCGAGGATGTGACCGCCCTCAACCGGGGCATCATCGTCAGCCGCAAGTACACGCTGGCCGACTGCGACCCGGAGGAGGAGCAGTGCCCGGCGATAACGCAGGCGCAGGTGGGCGACGCGATAAGAGTGGGACTGACCATCATCGCGCCCAGCGACCTGCACTACGTGGTGGTCGAAGACCCCCTCCCGGCCGGCGCCGAGGGAGTGGACCAGAGCCTCAAGACGACCAGCGTCGTCGGCGAGATGCCCGAACTGACCCGCACCGACAGGGGCAGTCCGTGGAGCAGCGGCTACGGCTGGTGGTGGTTCAGCCACACCGAACTGCGCGACGAGAAAGCCGTCCTGTTCGCCACCTACCTGCCGCGCGGCACGTACGAGTACACCTACCTCATCCGCGCCAGCCTGCCCGGTGAATACGGCGTGATTCCCACCCACGCTTACGAGATGTATTTTCCGGAGGTGTTCGGGCGCAGCGATGGGGGGCTGTTCACCATCGAGGATGCAGAGTAAGTCGGATTGGCAATCCGACTTACTCTCGCCCGCCGGTCGTAGGTCGGATTGCCAATCCGACTTACTCTCGTCCTAACTTGTGAAAAGATGCGTATGACCAAAATGCTTACTATTGCTCTAGCCCAAATGGATATCCACACCGGCCAGCCGGAGGCCAACCTGGCCCGGGCGCGGGCTTTTGTTGCCCAGGCGCAGGAGGCCGGCGCTGACCTGCTCCTCCTGCCCGAACTGTGGCTTCACGGCTACGACCTGGAGCGGGCCGAGGAGTGGGCCACGCCGCTGGGGGAGGGGGGATTTGCTCACATGGCCAATCTGGCCCGCGAGTCCGGCCTGCACCTGGCCGGATCGCTTTTGGAGCGGCACGATGGCGGCAGTTCCGGTGAGCCTGGTCGAACCGTTTCCAACACTGCCGTCCTCTACGCGCCCGATGGCGCGCTCCTGGAGTCCTACCGCAAAATCCACCTCTTTCGCCTGATGCAGGAGCACCTCTACCTGGCCCCCGGCGATCACGCCACGCTCTGTCCCACCCCCTGGGGGCCGGTGGGCCTGGCGATATGCTACGACCTGCGCTTCCCCGAACTCTTCCGCACGATGGCGCTGGCGGGGGCGGTGATCTTCCTGGTGCCGGCCCAGTGGCCTGTGCGCCGCGTCGAGGCCTGGCTGCTCCTGGCCCGCGCCCGCGCCGTGGAGAACGAACTGATCGTCGCCGCCTGCAACCGCGTGGGGAACGATGGGCAGGTCGAGTTCCCCGGCCGCTCACTCGTCGTGGACCCCTGGGGGCGCGCGCTGGTCGAGGGAGACGGCCAGGAGCGGCTGCTGATCGCCCAGGCCGACCTGCGGGAGGTGCGCAAGGCGCGCCGCTACCTCACCGTCTACCAGGACCGCCGCCCGGAGGCGTACCGAGTCGTGAAACGTGACGAGTGAAACGTGACGAACTACGATACCGCCCTCCAGACCGCCATCATCATCGCCCACGAGGCGGGCGACATCGTGCGCGAGGCTTTCCCGCGTACCGCGCTGGCCCACGTCGGCTTCAAGGGCGCGGTCAACCCCGTCACCGAGACCGACACCGCCGCCGAGGAGTTGATTGTCGGATGTCTGCGGGCTGCTTTTCCCGACCATCGCTTCCTGGCCGAGGAGGGGGGCGGGGATGAGTGGCGCGCGTCTGGCCCGCCTGTCTGGCTGATTGACCCCCTGGACGGCACCAACAACTTTGCCCACGGCTTTCCCCACGTCGGCATTTCGCTGGCATTGCTGATGGAGGGACAACCCGTCGTCGGCGTGATCCACGACCCGCTGCGGGGAGAGACCTTTGCCGCGACCGCCGGGGATGGGGCAGCCCTCAATGGTCGGCCCATCCACGTCTCCGGAGTCGAACACCTGGAGAGCGCATTTCTAGCCACCGGCTTTCCCTACGACCGCCGCACCGCTCTCGACAACAATACCGAGCGGCTCGACCACTTTCTGCGCCGCAGTCAGGGCGTGCGCCGGGCGGGGGCCGCCACGCTCGACCTGGCTTACGTCGCCTGCGGGCGGCTCGATGGTTTCTGGGAGGTGCGCCTCCAGCCGTGGGACGTGGCGGCGGGGGTGTTGTTGGTGCGCGAGGCCGGCGGGAGCACGACCGACTTTGCGGGCGGCCCCGACTGCCTCTCCGGTGAGTTCATCGTCGTCTCCAACGGCCGCATCCACGACCAGATGTTGCGCGTCATCCGCGAAGGGGCCGCCGCGCCGCGTCCCGACTGCGATGGTTGACGTGCGACCAACCTCGTGCTACAATGCGCGTAGGAGATAGCGAAAAGTCAAGAGGTGAACGATGAGCACTATCACGATCCGACTGCCGGAGCCACTGACCAGGCGACTGCGCAAGAGCGACGTGTGTACCAATCTACCAATTTCCCAATCTACCAATCTACCCTCTTTAGATGACAAACATCACACGCAAAGTGGCGCTTTCCTCACTGGCGCAAATCGTCATTCTGTGGCAAAATAGGCTCTGGAGCCAACCGGCTCTTGATTGCACGTATTACGTTGTAAAGGAGAAACACTATGGCAGAATTGACCGAGATACGATGGCACGGTCGAGGAGGGCAGGGCGTGGTCACGGCCGGCAAGTTGCTGGCCGAGACCGCGATGGGTACAGGCCAGTACTTTCAGGCTTTCCCCGATTACGGGCCGGAACGGATGGGCGCGCCGATTCGCGCCTACACCCGTTTGAGCCCCGTGCCAATCACCATCCACTCCCAGATCGAAGAGCCCAACGTGGTGCTGGTGCTCGACCCCACACTGCTGGGAACGGTGGCGGTGGCGGATGGGCTTGAGCAAGATGGCACGTTGCTGGTCAACACCTCGATGAGCCCAGCCGAGGTGCGCGAGATCACCGGCTTCCAGACCGGCAAGGTCTGTACCGTTGACGCCAGCCACATCGCTATCGAGGAGATGGGGCGCGAGATCACCAACACGCCCATGCTGGGGGCGTTCGCCCGCGCCACGGGGATCTTTGACATAGAGGCCCTGGCCGAGCAGTTGCGCGCCTGGTTTGGCAAAAAGATCGCGGCCAAAGCCATCGCGGCCAACGTCCGGGCGATGCGCCGCGCAGCCGAAGAAGTCATAGAGGGATAGATTGGGAAATTGGTAGATCGGTAGATTGGAAAGATCGCACCAGTGTACCATTTACCAATCTACCAATCTACCGGTCTACCAATATACCAACAAGGAGAAATGTTAATGAACGCAACTGGGTGGAGAGATATACCCATCGGAGGGATGATCCTGGAGGCTGGCAGCTCGGTCGAGTACAAGACCGGCGAGTGGCGAGCCTTCCGTCCTGTCCGAGGGGAGGCGGAGTGCACTCACTGTATGCAGTGCTGGCTCTTTTGCCCCGATTCCAGCATCCTGGTGGATGCCGAGAACGAAAAGATGGCCGGTTTCTATCTTGACTTTTGTAAGGGCTGCGGCATCTGCGCGGCGGTCTGCCCTGTCAACGCCAAAGTCATCAGGAAGGCTGGCGAGGAACTGGCGCAAGATGATGCCCGCCTGTGCATCCGCATGGTCGAAGAAGCAAAGTGCAAGGAGTGATACAATGAGCAAATTCGAAGCATTGGCCGGCAACGAGGCAGTCGCCACGGCGATGCGCCAGATCAATCCCGACGTGATGGCGGCCTACCCCATCACACCCCAGACCTCCACCGTGCAGAAATTTGCCGACTTTGTGGCCGACGGGCTGGTGGACACAGAATTCGTCTGCGTGGAGAGCGAGCACAGCGCGATGAGCGCCTGCGTCGGGGCCTCGGCAGCCGGGGCGCGGGTGATGACCGCTACCGCTGCCAACGGCCTGGCGCTGATGTGGGAGATCGTCTACATCGCCGCCTCCAACCGCTGTCCCATCGTCATGAGCCTGGTCAACCGGGCGATGTCGGGCCCGATCAACATCCACTGTGACCACTCTGACGTGATGGGCATCCGCGATAGTGGCTGGATCATCCTGTTTTCGGAAAACGGCCAGGAGGCTTATGACAATCTCATCCAGGCGGTGCGCATCGCTGAGCACCCCGACGTGCTGCTGCCGGTGGCGGTCTGCCAGGATGGTTTTATCACCAGTCACTCTCTGGAGCGGGTAGAGGTCTTTGACGACGCCGACGTGAAAGCATTCGTGGGCGAGTACAAGCCCCAGTGGCCGCTGTTGGACCTGGAGCACCCCAAAACCTACGGGCCGCTCGATTTTTACGACTACTACTACGAGCACAAGCGCCAGCAAGTCGAGGCGATGGAGCACGCCCAGGGGGTAATCCTGGAAGTGGCCGGCGAGTTCAATAAAAAGTTCAACCGCAACTATGGCCTTTTTGAGCCTTACAAACTGGACGACGCCGAGGTGGCGGTGATCGCCGCCAATTCGACGGCCGGGACGGTAAAGGTGGTGGTGGACAAACTGCGGGACGAGGGGCTAAAGGTGGGGCTGCTCAAGATGCGTCTCTTCCGTCCCTTCCCGGCAAAGGAACTGACGGATGCGCTGCGCCACCTCAAGGCGGTGGCGGTGATGGATCGTTCCATCTCCTTCGGCGCGATGAACAACGCCGGCCCCCTGTTCCTGGAACTGGTGGCGGCGCTGGCGCTCCACGGGGTGCAGGCGCCGGTGGCCGACTACGTCTACGGCCTGGGCGGGCGGGATATCCTGCCCAGCGAGATCGAACGGGTCTACCGGGACGCGCTCAAGATGGCCGAGACGGGACAGGTGGAGCGTTCGGTGACGTACTTGAGTGTGCGGGAGTGACGCAGCGTGAGGGAGGAATAAAATGTCTACACTCATAGCCAGAGAATTCGATCAGGGCACTATGGTCTACATCGGCCTTCTGGATAAGGTTGAGGAGCAAATGCCTCCCTTCTTCGATCCTGCCAGAGTGAGGAGAGTGAAGAAGGAAATTGAGCGACTGAGGCTCGACGCCTTGGCGGCCGAGATACGAGCGGAGTATCCTGACATCGAAATAGACTACGAGTTGCTGGAACTGGTCGGCATAGACGACGATATTCCAGTTAAGGACGAGAAGAGGCGTCTGGCGAACATTCTGGAGGAACGCCATGGATATGCCGACGCTGATTGACGTAAATGTCTTTGAGGATGTAGCCAGGAAGCGGCGAGATTGGAGAACTTGTTTCACTGTTCTGGAGCACTTTAGGGACCCAGATGCTGAGGGCTATGTTTCGGCGTGGACTGTAGCGGTCATCTACTATTTCCGCGAGAAGCGTTTGGGAGATGCGCGGGCCAGGGCAGTAACCCGCAAGATGATCAGGGGTCTGACAGTGCTTGACTTTACATCCGACATCACATATCTTGCCCTGGACGATAAACGATTTTCTGACTTTGAGGATGCTCTTCAGTTCCATATAGCTCAGAAGAATGGCCTTGAGGCTATTGTGACGAAGAACGTCCGAGATTTCAAAGTAGTGGAAAACGAAATCAGCATCCTGAAGCCCAAAGAATTTTTGGCCCAGATAGAGAAAGGATAGAGTTATGGCAACAAAACTGACACCTAAAGAATTATCCAAGCGCCCGGAGCGACTGGCCCCGGGGCAACGACTGTGCGCCGGCTGCGGCGCTTCGATCATCGTGCGGCAGATGCTGGCGGCGATTGACGAGCCGGTGGTCATCAGTTGCGCCACCGGCTGCCTGGAGGTGGCGACGACCATCTATCCCTACACCGCCTGGCGCGTGCCGTTCATCCACAACGCTTTCGAGAACTCGGCCTCCACGATGGCCGGCATCGAGGCGGCCTATCGCAGTATGGTGCGGCAGGGCAAGATCCCGGAGCAGGACATAAAGTTCATCGCCTTTGGCGGCGACGGCGGCACCTACGACATTGGCATCCAGGCGCTCTCGGGCGCGATGGAGCGAGGACACCAGTTTCTCTACTGCTGTTATGACAACGGCGCATACATGAACACCGGCATCCAGCGGTCCTCGGCGACACCCTACAGCGCCAGTACGACCACCTCGCCGGCCGGCAAGGTCATCCCCGGCAAGCAGCAGTTCCGCAAGGATTTGACGGCGATCATGGCCGCTCACAATATTCCCTATGTGGCCCAGGCCGCGCCCAGCCGGTGGCGCGACCTGATGAAGAAGACGCGCAAGGCGGTGGACTGCGGCGGGCCGGCCTTCATGAACGTCCTGGCCTCCTGCCCCCGCGGCTGGCGGCATGGGACTGACGAGACCATCGAGATCACCCAGTTGGCAGTGGACACCTGCTACTGGCCGCTTTTCGAGGTGGAGGACGGTGAGTGGCGGCTGAGTTACAAGCCGAAGGAGAAAAAGCCGGTCATCCGCTGGTTGGAGCGGCAGGGGCGCTTCCGCCACGTCTTCCGGCCGGAGAACGAGCACATGATTGACGAACTTCAGAACGAGGTGGATCGCCGCTGGGAACGGCTGTTGAAGTTGTGCGGCGAGGAATAGGAGACTGCAAATTCGAATAAGCTCGGTCAGACCTGGAGAAACCGCCCCGTAGCCATACGCTGTGGGGCGGTTTCATGCTTACTTGGACGCCTGTTTTGCCTGATACATCTCCCATACCTCCCGCTTCCGCTCCAGGCACGGCAGGTCCGGCGCGTAGTAGACCCAGCGCAGCAGCCGCTGTGCTTTGCTGCTGTAGTACGCCAGCATCCACCGTCCGCCGGGCTTCGAGTACAGGCCGGAGGACGGCAGCCCGATCAGCCGTTCCACCGTCTCCCCTATCCACGCCAGGAAGGGCCGGCAGACGGAGAAGATCTCGACCCGGAGACCCTTGTAGTCGTAGATGCCCCCGTCGCCGTCAATGCATGCGCGCAGGAAGTCGCGGAAGTAGGCATCGGGGACGTCGAGCGGCCCCAGCGTGCGCTCTTTCGTCTTCGCCGGCATCAGCCCCACCCCCTCCAGGAAAGCGCGGTAGTCCGGGTCGGAAATGGCCACGCTGTAGTACATCTTCCGGCCAGGTTTCTGCGGGGGTGTCACATACATCGTGGCTTCGGTGCGCAGGAGGTCTTGGTAAGTCTCGATCCACTGGTAGTCGGTGGAGCCGAAAACGACCTTGCTGCACCCCTGCGCCAGGTTGCCGTCGGTGGCGATCATACCGACGATGTAAGCCAGGTTGGAGGACCAGTGCAGCACCTCCGCGGGTACCAGCGTCTGGGAGACATTGGCCGGGGGGCGGCGTTCGAGCCCGCACTCCTCCATCCTTTTGAGCACCGGCGCCTTGCTGCAGCCCAGCTGGTCGCCGATCTCGGCCGCGGTTAGTCCCAGTTCATTGTACAGGTGCTCGAGCGTCCGGCGGGGGATGTGGATCTTCCGCCAGGCGCTGGCGCAGGCGTGGCACAAGCCGACAAAGCCCGAGCTTTGTGCCGAGTTCTCGTTCACCTCGTGCACCTGGCCACACATCCCACAGCGCACCGGCACCCGCCCCTCCCCCCGCTTCGACCAGAGGACGACGGAGCCGTTCGCCAACACCTCGTCCTCCGTCTTGTAGCCCCAAGCGCAAGCACGGCACAGACCGGTGAAGTTCGACTTGTATGCCCGCTTCGTCGTCGCCTCACGCACCCGGCCACACATCCCACAGCGGACGGGCACCTGCTCCTCCTCCCGTTTAGACCAAAGGACGACGGAGCCATTTGCCAGCACCTGGTCCTCTGTCCTCATCTGGGCGCAGGATTGGCACAGGCCGGTGAAGTCCTCCCTGCGTGCCCTGCCCGTGCTTATCTCGCGCACGAGCCCGCACTGCCCGCATCTGACGGGCACCCGCCTCCGCTCCCGCCGGTCCTTGAACCGCTGCGACCAGAATATGACTGAACCGTTGAGCAGATACTCGTCCCGTTTCTTGCCTCTCCTTCTCTTGGCCCTGCGCTTCGCCACTTCCCAACTCCCTTCACGTTTTGCGTTTCACGTTTTGGGGAGGGAATGTCAGAGTAACGACGTCCCCTCCCCGTTCCGGCCGCTCAGAACGACGCTGCCGTGTAGTACGTGCCCTTGTTGCGCCCGTTGCGGCTCAAGAGCCCCTGACGCACCAGCCCGCCCAGGTCGAGCCGCAGCGTCTCGTCGCACCAGTCGGGACACAGTTGCCGGTAGGCGGCTAGGTTGATCGAGCCGTGCTTCTCGACGAAGAGCAGCGCTCGGTTCTGCCGCTCGTTGAGCACCGGCACGCCTCCTTCGGGATACGCACGGGTCACCAGTGCCTCGGCCAGCATCCGCTCTCCCTCCGGCCCCAGACCGGCGCGGCTCTCCAGGATCTCCGCCAGCGCCCGCACCCCCTGCGGCCCCAGCACGTCGGCCCGCTCCTCCTCGCTCAGCGCCAGCGTGTTGCACACTTCGGCCAGGAGCAGCACCGCCGGCGCCTCAAGCAGCGTCCACTCCTCCGGCGCCATATCCTGCTCCAGCATGCGCCGGAAGTGGCGCAGGCGGGCGATGGTGATCCGGTGGTGCCACCTGGCTATCCACCACTCCAGCCGCGTCTTCAGAGGGGGGCCGGTCTTCACCAGCCGCACCCTCTCGAATCCCTCGAACAGACACATTTTACACCTCCTTTGTGATGCAAAACGGCCACCTGCTTGCGCTGGCGGCCTACAGCAGGTGGCCATATCGGTTGACTATAGCAGTGGGCTGCGGTATAATACCGATAGCCCGGTCGCTGTCCCGCAAAGACCGTCAGTGATTGGGTTAGGGGCCGTGGGGTGGTCGCGCACTGCACGGCCCTGTTTATGTCTATTCCTCGTCCAGGTCAACCTCCCCTTTCACCCACTTTTCTAGCAACCTCCGAACAACAGCAGACACAGGACGCAGTTCCCTTTCGGCTTTATCCTTGACCGCTTTGTGCAGATCATCAGGTAATCTGATGATGATCTTCTTTTCCATCATATCCATCGTATCGCCCTGTATAACGCTTGCTATGCAAAATTATACACCAGAATCCGAATTTTGTCAAGACGAGTAAACTGGAGATTGTCCATATCTCGAGGAGTGCCCAGAGGGCGTGTGCAAGTGGGCGAAGAAGCCGCATAGTGGCTCTCGCCGAAGGGGGAAACGGCCGCCCCGTGACCCTCGTGGGTTACGGGGCGGTTCGCTTTGCCCGGCGGTGCCTTAGAAGCCGAACAGCCCCAAAGCCCATCCCGGCATCCAGAAGTCGCCCATCCCCAGGCCCACGTTGACGAACGTCGAGCCGACCAGGATCAGTATGCCGAGAGCGATCAGGACATAGTCGCGGGACTTGTACTCGAGTTTGTGCACCCACGTGCGCTTGCGCAGGCCAAAGCAGCGCAGGTCCATCGCGTTGACGATGTCCTCGCCGCCGACGATGGCGTTGATGGTGACCGGGACGACGAGGGGGGCCATCTTGCGAATCTGCGCGATCAGGCCGCCCTCCAGTTTCTCTATCTCGTACCCCCGCGCCCGTTGCGAATCGAGGGTGATGCTGAAATCGCGGGCCAGGGTGGGGACGAAGCGGAAGGCCAGATCCATCGAGAAGGCGAACTTGTCGGGCAGGCCCAGGCCACGGAAGGTGGCACCGTATATGTTGGGATTCATGGTGAAAGGGAGCGGGAGAAACAAGACTGTGATGGACAGCATGCGCACCATCTGCGTGACGGCGAACACCAGTTTCTCCACCGTGATGTTGGGGTGAATAGTCCAGTTTATCCCCGGCACGACCCACTTGATTTGCCATACGATGTGCTTGGACCCTTTCAGCACTGCTCCTGGCCCGCCTCGCCCAGTCAGCACAGCATTGATACCGATGATGACGACGACCAGTATGAGCACGAACATCCACACGCGGCGGGTCTCTTTCCAGGTCAGCCTGGCGAGAAAGTAGTGAACAAACGACAGGGCGAAAAAAAAGAGTAGAAAGCGAATGTCCCAGAATTGGGTGATGGAGAACATGACTGACATGAGAAATATCCAACGCGCCCGGGGATCCAGGCGTTGGACGAGCGTGTTCCGTTCCTTGTACTTCCAGGCAACCAGCATGGGGCGGGACTCCTGAGTGGGATGGCGGGGAAGACCGGCTTCCCCGCCACCCATCGAACTTTATCTAACGGCCAGTTCTCGCAACGATGGCATCGTACGCTACCATCAGGATCGGCACCAGAATGATGCCGTTGATGATGTTGGTGAGCGCAGCGGGAACAAAGTAGCCACCGAAAGCCGTGGCAAAGTCGAGGCCGGAGACAAAGATCTCGCTCAGCGAGGCGAATCCTATCCCGACCACTATGCCCAGGACGGCAAAGACGTCGGCGATGACCAGCGACCTGGCGTCACGATAACTGGTGATCATCTGCGCAGCAAAGCCGGGGACCATGCCCATCAGGCCGTTGCCGATGTCCCACCAGATCCAAAAGCCCCAACCGGAGAGCGCATCGCCGATGACATTGCCAACGAGGCCACTGATGAGACCAACCCAGGGGCCAAAGACAATGCCGAAGAATATCGGGATGCAGACGGCCGGGCGCAGCGCGATGTTGCCGGCTGCCGGCAGCGCGAGCATGTTAGTAGCCCAGGACAGGACGCCGTAGAGCGCCGCGCCAAGAGCCGCGAAAACTACCTCGCGGGTTCCAAATGCGTACCACTTTTTGTCCACGATTAACCTCCTCTACACTATGATTTAGAAACTCGTTCGTAAGCGGGTGGCCGCACGGCGGTTAAAACCGCGTGCAACGTTTGCGAAATCGGCCTTCGCCGATTGTTCCAGTCGCCGTAGGGCGACTTGGCAGATGTTGCCGCGAATTCATTCGCCAGGCAGCGTGGCCGCACGGCGGTTAAAGCCGCGTGCAACGTTTGCGAAATCGGCCTTCGCCGATTGTTCCAGTCGCCGTAGGGCGACTTGGCAGATGTTGCCGCGAATTCATTCGCCAGGCAGCGCAGCGTGGCCGCACGGCGGTTAAAACCGCGTGCAACGTTTGCGAAATCGGCCTTCGCCGATTGTTCCAGTCGCCGTAGGGCGACTTGGCAGATGTTGCCGCGAATTCATTCGCCGGGCAGCGTTCGTTCTATTCTCGATAAGCCCTCCTTTCGGCCTCACGCTACTCGGACGTGGGCCAACGCTTCGGCCCGCATAAAACGCCCGGTGTGAGGCAGATATTCCAGATTAACCTGCAGCAACGAGGTCGGCACGATGCGGCAACGACGTAGCAGTTCCGGGTCGGCCAACACCTCGGCCGGCGGGCCGTCCCCGGCGATCTGTCCCTCGTGCATCAGGATGACCCGGCTGGCGTAGCAGATCGCCAGGTCGAGGTCGTGGGTGATGAACAGAATGGCCTCGAAACCCGGCATCTGCAGGATGGAATCCATAAAGGCCATATAGTTCCAGTAATCTTGACCGGCGGTGGGCTCGTCCATCACCAGGATTTTGGAGTGCATGGCCAGGATGGCCGCGATACTAACGCGCTTCTGTTGGCCGAAGGAAAGCGCCAGTGGTGGGTAGTCCTCCAGCCCCTTCAGGTTGACAGTCTCTACTGCCTCAGCCACTCCTTCCGCGATAGTCTCCTGGCTGTAGCCCAGGTTCCTGGGGCCGAAGGCCAATTCCTCCTGCACGGTCGGCGCGAAGAGCATGTGGCTGGGGCTCTGGAAGACGTAGCCCAGCGTGTGGGCGATCTGCGCGACGCTCATTTTCCTCGTGTCGTGCCCTTCGACCAGCACGTTGCCCTGGCGCGGCTTCAGCAGGCCGATGGCATGTTTGACCAGCGTGGTCTTGCCCGCGCCGTTGGGGCCGAGGAGAGCGATGACGTCACCCCGGCGGATGGTCAGACTGACGTCGCGAATGACCGTTGGCCCGTCCTCCTCGTAGGCGAAGGAGATATCATCGAACGTGACCAGGGGTTCGCGGCCGTATGGCTTGATGATCGCCTCGAAGGTGGGAGGCGGATCGCTGGCCGCACGTTGAATCACGACAGGCGCGGGCAACTTGACCTCCCGGTAGTCCACCACCTCCATCAGGCCATCCAGTGGGCCGTAGTAGGTGGTCTGGCCCTCCTGCATAAAAAGCACCTGGTCGGGGTGGATGCTCAACACATCCTCGACGCGATGCTCGACGAGGACGATGCTGACCCCCTCGTCGGCCAGGCGGCGGAAGAGGGCCAGGGCCTCCTGCGCGCTGGCGGGATCGAGGCTGGCCAGAGGCTCATCCAGCAGGAGAACGCTCGGTCGCATCGCCAGTGCGCCGGCGAGGGCGATCTTTTGCTTCTCGCCGCCGGAGAGATAAAAGGTCTCTCGGTCGCGCAGGTGGGGGATGCCCAGGTAGTCGAGCGTCTCGTCCACCCGCTGCAGGATCTCCTCGCGGGGCAGCCCCAGGTTCTCCAACCCAAAGGCAACCTCGTTGAGCACGATACTGCCCACGATCTGCCGCTCCGGGTCCTGGAGGACGGTGCCGACGGTCTGGGAGAGGCGGGCCATCGTCATCTCGCTGGCATCCTGACCGTAGAGGAGATTGCGGCCCTCGAGGTCGCCCCTGTAGGTGCGCGGGATGAGGCCGTTGATGCAGCGGATGAGCGTCGTCTTGCCGCAACCGCTGGCGCCGGCGACGAGCAGCAGTTCGCCGCGCTCCAGCGCCAACGAGACGTCGCGCAGCGCCGGTTCGGGGCGGGTATGATAACGAAAGGTGAGCCCTTCGATCACCAGTGGGACAGCAGTGTCCTGTTGGTCAGACAAGGTGCCTTTCTTCACAATAGAGATAACACCCTCAGGTCGAAAGAGTTTCAGGGATAGTATAGCCCAACAGTGCAAGTTTGCCAAGTGAGGGATCACACCAGCAGCCCAGACGCCGCCACCCCACTGGGCGCTTTCCGGCCCGCCTCTGCTGCCTCCTCCTCCTCCTCGGTCACAGGCCAGATTTTCTAACGAGTTTTTTCTCAAGTCCGGGGTCACACGCCGCACGCGGCGCGATTTCTGGCGCAGTAGCGAATCGTCGTAAAGCACAATGGGACGTGTAGACATAGGCTCAACTTTCCTGTGAGGTTGCAGAGGCCGTCGTGTGTTGAATCTGGTCGTAGACGGTGAACCAGTCGAGCAACTCGGCCCGATGGCGTTCCGCCGCTTCCTGGCGCTGCTGGCGTTGGAACGCCTCCACGCGGCGAAAGATCTCGGCCTGCACACTACGGGGGTCCTTGACGTGGTCAAAGGTGAAAGCATCGCCCCCAGCCGTTTCGATGGTCACTGACCCATAGTTGAACAATTTCCCCAGAACGCCAAAAATCTCCAGACCGATGTTCTGGATCATCCCCAGGCTGGCCTCGCGGCGCTCTTCCCGCAGGTAGAAGGGTAGCCGCTCAACGTCAATGATGCGCGTGGCCGTCACCTGATAGGTATCGTTCTGCCAGTCGCTGAAGCGCCAGATCCACCAGAGGAGCAAAAAGATCATCAGCGTGCCGTAGCCGATCAGGGTTGGAGCCAGGTTGGAAAGATTGTAAAGTGCGAGATAGATGGCGATGGACGTGGCAGCCACGATGAGTACTGTAGGAAGCGCGATGGGCTTGATCAGGGCAATCCAGTGTTTACGCCAGGTGATAGTATCGCCTCGTTCATAGCGGAGGGGGGGCAGGAAATAGTGGAAGAGACGCACGAGCGCGGGAACCCACGACGGGAGGGTCAGTTTGAAACCACGTTTGGGGCGCACTGCTCCGGGCGACGGCGCGGGCGCTTTGGGAATGGTGATGCCGAACTGATGGTGCAGTGCGTCACGGATAGCGGAGCGTTCCTCGGCCCGCGCCCCCGCCTGCACGCGCCGGATTTGCTCAAAGATGTCATCTCGCGCCTCTGCCGGATTCGGAATCTGGCGGAAGATCACGTGCCCGCGTTCTCCAGCCGTCTCAATGATCAGGTCGCCAAAGTCGTACATCTGAGCCAGCAGTCCTTCCTGTGACCCCTGAATGTTCTGCACGGTGCGCAAGGGGGCCTCAGCACGGGATTCGCGCACGAGGGGGACGCGCTCCTCGTGTACGACGCGCTTGTTCGTCACGACGTAGTTATCGTTGTAGTGATCCACGATCAGGTACAGGGTGAACACTAGCGGGATGAGGGCCAGGAGTGCCCCCGCTGCCAGGGCCAGGGTGGACCCTGATTGCAGGTACCAGTAGCCACACCCGAGCAGGTCCACCAGGAGCGCGAAGGCGGGAAAGATAAGGTGGCGGATCAACACCACTTTATGTTTATGCAGGCGGAGGATGACGACCTCGTCCGGGTACTGCCACTTGAAGCGTTTGGCGCGGTGCTTTTGAGCCACATCGGCCCGCATCTGAAGAGACTCGAGCACCGAAGGCTGCTCCTTGATCAATTGATCAAAATCTTCCTTGTGCAGGCACAGCAGGACAGCCTCCCGAGCGACTTCGACGGTGATCTCCCGGACCACTTCGACGGTGGCATCTCGCGGCTCGCCTAGCAGGAGCGAGGTCTCGCCGAAATAGTCGCCGGGCCCCAGCCGGTCGACCTCTCGTTCGATTCCCTCCGGGTCAACGTGGAGGACGCGCAGTTTGCCGCTTTCGACGAGGTAGGCCGTACGGCCAATCTCTCCCTGGTGACAGACGACGCTTCCGGCTGGGTATCGTTCCCGTTTGACCAGTTTGGCGACCGCCTTGAGGTCGTCCCGGCTGAGTTTTGCAAACAGCGGGACTTGTTTGAGTTGCTTTGTTAGACTGTTGGGCATCGTGGGCCTCGCGTAGATGTAATTGTATCACATTCTGGCGAGAGAGGGAAGGGGCGGGGGGAGTGTGGAGGTGTGGGAGTGTGGGAGTTATTGGGGGGCAACGGCCCAGGTGCCGAGGGGGACGGCGGGGCCAAGCCGCTCGTCGAGCGGGGGAAGCGGAGCCTGGGTGAAGGAGTCGTAGATGACGAGGGAACCGATGGCCGGGACGGAGGGGGCGTCGCCGGGGATGGTCACGTTGTGCGGGTCAAAGATGGCCGAGTTCCGAATCCACTTGAGGGTGGGGACGGCCCCCAGGGCCGGGATAGTGTCGTGGGGGGCGCGCCAGGCCCACGTTCCATCAGGGTTAAGACCAATGAGGCTTGTGGAGACGACGTAATCCCGCTCCAGGGGACGCAGGCCGAGGAAGTGGAGGCCCAGTGTGACGTCACTGCCCGGCTCCAGGGTTCTGTCGGGGCCTTCGAAGCCGGACAGGATCAGGCTATCGCCGAAGGGGACGTAGCGCTCGCCAGGGGAGGGCGAGGGCAGCGGAGCGGGTGTCCCGAAGAGCAGGTTCCAGCGACGAGGACGGTCGCCGTCAAGCAGCGCGACTTGGACGGGTGCGGCGGGAAGGTCGAGGGCGGTGGTGGCATACTGGTTGCGCTCCAATGCCGGAACGCGGCCCTGACCGAGCGCTGCGCCACTTTCGTCCAGCAATTGCAGGGTGGCCTCCGCACCCGGCCCGGCCCAGTGGAGGTAGACCCGCACCTGGCCGGGCACGCCGGTGTCGTAGCCGGCGCCGGTGAGCGTGGGGCCACCGGCGAAGCGGACGAGGGTGGGGTGGCGGGTGACGGGCCGCAGAGTGGACGGCTGGAGGCGCGCGGTGGTCAATCGCACGGTGTCGGCCCCGTCGGGAGTGGTGAGGCGGGGCGCGCCTGGCTCGGCCGGCAGGTACGCGCCGACGACGAGGGTGTAATCGCCTGGCGGGGCGTGGAGCAGCGGGTAGATGACGAAGCGCTCGACGATGATCTCGCTGGCGACGAGGCGGCCGGCCGGGTGGAGGCGGTCCTGCGCGGCACTCCACAGTCTCCCGCCTGGGCCGATAAGTTGAGCAAAGAGTGCCAGGTCGGCCGTGGGGGTGACGACAGGCGACCAGGCCAGCGTCAGCACGAGTGGTCGGGAGGGCGCGGTCGTGTCTGCATCCAGCCGGTAGCCGAGTAACTCGACTTGGCCGCCCAGGGTGACGTCGAGCGGGGTCAGGCCGGGGGGCGGGGTGAAGTTGGGCGCAGTGCGGACGAGAAAAGCCTCTCCCAGCGGCTCGAAGCGGTAGGGCAAGTTGCTATACTCGTGCTCGTAGTAGTGGACGACGACGACCGGCCGCTGCGGGACGTACTCCTCGATCAGGCTCACCCAGGTCTGCGCCAGTGGCTCGCCTCGGGGGAAGACGTACTTGACGAGGACGTCGGGGCGTTGTCCCTCGACTTGCTGCAAGTACCACATCGGCGTGGCCCAGTGCCAGTTGGAGAGGATGACGGCGCCGGCGGGGGTTTCGCGCAGCAGATTCTCGGCATAGAGGCGGGCGTCGTAACTCTGGGAAAGGGCGCGGTAACTGGGAAAGTGGGCGGCGAGGTTGGCGACACCAGCAGCCACGATAATGACAAAGATTGCAGATTTGCAGATTTGCAGATTTGCAGATTTGAGATTTGGGATTTTGCCGAAGGGGACGGCGACTAGAAGGGCGAGTGAGACGTAGGCCGGCATCTCGTACTCGACGGTCTGGGGAGCGCGGTAGGTGAGGGTGAC
>JADHWW010000134.1 GCA_016783285.1 Anaerolineae bacterium | reverse complement strand
CCTCTTTATCGCCCAGCACACGCCGCGCCGGGTGGGCTACGGGTTGGCGCGGATCGTCGCCAGTCTCATTGCCCGCCGGCAGCCAGAGATTTACTGGACGGTGCGGGCCAACCTGCGCCAGATCGTCGGCCCGGAGGTGGACGACGGCGCGCTGCACGAGATGGCGCGGCAGGTCTTTTTCCACGCCGGGCAGACGTATTATGACTTTTTTCACGCCATAAACCAGCCGCCAAAAGTGCTCATCGAGGCGGTGCGAGTTCCAGAGGCACTCATCGAGCGGATCAGGTCCGAAATGGCCCAGGGGCAGGGCGTGCTGTTGCTGGGCACCCACATGAGCAACTTTGACCTGGCCGGCCTGGCGATAGGCGCACACGGCCTGCCCATCCAGATGCTCTCCCTGGCGGATCCACAGGCGGGTTTCCACATCCTGAATCGCCTGCGTGCTACAATGGGCTTTGATGTCACGCCGATCACGCCCCAATCGTTGCGGGCGGCCATCCGGCGGCTGAAAAGCGGCGGGCTCGTGGCGACCGGCGTGGATCGTCCCATTCCCCAGGACCGAGCGCTTGGGTTGAGTAGCCGAAGGCGTATCGAAACCCTGATCGAGTTCTTCGGCCGGCCGGCTTACCTGCCTGTGGGGCCGGCACGGCTGGCACTGATGACGGGAGCGGTGGTCTTTGTGGGCGCTTGCCACTATGACCCCGACGAAGGATATGTCCTCGAAGCCACGGGGCCTATCGAGATGATGCGCACTGGAGACCGGCGACAGGACATCCTTACCAACACCCAGCGTCTGGCGGTCGTCGTGGAGGGGTACGTGCGCGCGCACCCGGAGCAGTGGATGATGTTCCATCCCGTCTGGCCGGAATCGCCAGAGTCCGAAGGAGTGTCTTACTTTCTAGCAAACTCGTCTATCACCTTGTGAGGCCCGGCAGCGATCAGGTAGTAGACGTTGCCTTCGCGGCGAAAGACACAACGATATGCATCGTTTATGTAAAACTCCCAGTAGCCACTGCTGCCGCGTATGCGGTGGATATGGAGTGAGGGATGGCGAGGATTCTTGGCGAGGAAACGAAGCTGTTTATTGAACTTTTTCTGTACTGGCTTGGACAAGGCTCGATAGTCTTTGCGCACGCGTTCGGCGAGTTCAATGACGATGTCACTCATTGAGCCACTCCAGTGCCTTATCAATGTCGCCAGTGCTCACTCGCAGCGTGCGACCAGCCTGGATATCGGCTTCGCCTTCTCGGATACGGGTCTGCCACTCGTCAGACCAAAAGTAACTCTGACCGGGAACCTGACGCAATTGTTCTAGCAGTGCCTTGATGCGGCGAAAGACGTCGTAGCTTATCAACACCTCTTCGGCCTGTCCACTCTGACCATAGAATATCTTTGCTTCCGACAGTTGAACATCTAACATAGGTCACCTCACTTGTTTGAATTGTATCACATTTGAGATTATACCACATTTGAAGAGGTTACGCACAATGGCTTATCAAACCATTCTCGTCGTAGACGACGAACCGCACATCGTCGAGGTCGTGCAGGACTATTTGAAGCAGGCCGGCTACAGGGTTCTCACCGCCCGCGACGGCCAGACGGCCCTGACGTTGGCGCGTCACGAGCACCCTGATTTGATCGTCCTCGACCTGATGCTGCCGGGAGGGTTGGACGGCCTGGACGTCTGCCGCAGCCTGCGCCAGGATCCGGCCTTGGCCGATGTGCCCATCATCATGCTGACCGCCCGCATTGAAGAGACAGACCGGCTCATCGGCCTCGAATTGGGCGCCGACGACTACGTGACCAAGCCCTTCAGCCCCCGCGAGGTGGTAGCCCGCGTGCGGGCGGTGTTGCGCCGCGCCAGGAGGGACGGCCCGCCGCCGGGTATCGTCCGCGTCGGGGAGTTGGCGGTTGACCTGACCAAACGTTGCGTGACTGTCGAGGAGCAGCCAGTCTCTCTCACGCCCACCGAGTTTGATCTGCTGGCGGTTCTGGCCCGCAACCCCGGCCGTCCCTTCACCCGGGCGCAATTGATGGATCTGGTCTACGACGTGGCCTACGCTGGCTATGACCGGGCCATCGACTCGCACATCAAGAACCTGCGCCGCAAAATCGAGCCTGACCCCCGCGAACCGCGTTACATCCTCACCGTCTACGGCGTGGGCTATAGGATGTCAGATTTGGAGATTTAAGATTGGGAGATTTGTGGCAAATCAACAAATCCCCAATCAACAAATCCAAAAATCAGATGGGAGCATACGATGGTTCGGCAAATCCGTAAATCTAAAATCACCAAACCTAAAATCCCTCAATCCAAAATCTCCCTCCGGTTCTTTTGGCAACTCATCATTGCTTTTGTCCTGGTCATTCTGCTGGCTGCAGGAGGTGTGTTCCTGGCCGGCCGCTCTGTTTTGAACAACCTGGAATCCTTCATCCGTGATCATCCCCTGGTTATGACGCATCTTTGGACTGACCGCCTGGCCGCCTACTACGACCAGCAGTCCAGTTGGGAGGGGGTTGATAGCCTGATCGCCGGCTATCCTTGTGAGCCCGGTTGGGATCCCTGGGATCAGAACTGGCAGATGGGTTACGTCGTGGCCACGGCTGATGGTACAATAGTGGCTGCCAGCGGGAACGAGCGACTGGGCCAGTCTATGAGGCCCGCGGAATTGGTTCTGGCCGACCCTATTACGATAAACGACCAGCAGATCGGCCTGCTGCTTCTCTCTCCTTTCGACTACTCTATGGCGGAACATCCGGCCATAGTCAGGCAGGCTTTGCAGCGTTTTCTGCTGATCGGACTGGCCGTCGCGGGTTTTACTTTGATCATCGGGCTGTTGCTCTCGCGTGGCATGAGCCGGCCGCTGGCGAACCTGACGGCGGCTACCCGGGCCGTGGCTGAAGGTGATTTTAGCGCGCGTGTCCCCACTCATTACCCTGGAGAGATGAGAGAGTTGGCCACCGCTTTTAATGACATGGCGCAGGATTTGGCCCGCGCCGACGCACTGCGTCGCAACCTGACGGCCGACGTGGCCCACGAACTGCGCACGCCCCTCAGCGTCATCCGGGGCAAACTGGAGGGCGTGCTGGATGGGGTCTACCCCGCCACCCCCGAGCACCTGCAGCCTGTCCTGGAGGAGACCGAGTTGCTGACCCACCTGGTGGAGGACCTGCGCTTGCTGGCCCTGGCCGAGGCGGGCCAACTGCCCCTGGAAAAACGGCCCATGGACGTGGGTGACCTGCTGCGGGATGCCCAGGTCAACTTTAGTCCCCAGGCTTCTGACCGGGGCGTGACGCTGGCGCTCAGTCTACCCGCCGAACTCCCAGAGGTGATGGCCGACTGGCGCCGCGTCGCCCAGGTGCTGGGCAACCTGCTGACCAACGCGCTGCGCCACACGCCAGAGGGCGGCTGCGTGACCCTGTCTGCAACTGCTCCCCCCCGCTCCGGGGGGGCTGGGGGGGGTACAGTGGAAGTCACAGTGGCCGACACCGGGACAGGCATCCCGCCCCAAGACCTGCCCTACATCTTTGAGCGCTTTTGGCGGGGCGAAAAGTCCCGTTCGCGGGTTGGCGGCGAGACCGGGTTGGGATTGGCGATTGCCAGGCAACTCGTGGAACTGCACGGGGGCACGATCCGCGTGGAAAGCGCACCAGGTGAGGGCTCGAAGTTTCGGTTTACATTGCCTACGAGTTGAGTTTCTAATCTCGAAAGGAGCAAAGTATGAAATCACTGCGACGTATGATGCATTTTCTCAAACCTTACTGGAAAGAGAGCATCCTGGCGATGCTGCTGTTGATCGGTGTAGTGGCGGCGGACCTGTCCATTCCGCGCTTGACCCAACGGGTTATTGACGATGGTATCGCCATGGGCGATATGAGCGTGATTCTGACCACGTCTCTGATCATGGTCGGTGCAGCCATCCTCAGCGCCCTGTTTTCCATTGGCAACACGCTGCTGTCGGTGCGGGTGGCCCAGGGCGTGAGCGCGGACTTGCGAAGCGCGCTCGTCCGAAAGGTCCAGACCTTTTCCTTTGGCAACCTGGACCGCATCCAGACGGGGCAACTGCTGGTGCGCACGACCAGCGACGTGAACCAGGTGCAGTTGATCGTGCTGATGTCCCTGCGCATGTTTGTCCGCATGCCGCTGTGGATGGTGGGTAGCGTGGTCATGTTGATCTTGACCAACCTGCAGTTGGCGTTGATGATGTTGGTCCTGGTACCGGTGATCCTGAGTCTCGTCTGGTTCTTTGCCACCAGGGCACGGCCGCTCTTTTTGGCGATACAGAAAAAGTTGGACAAGTTGAACCAGGTCTTGCAAGAGAACCTGGCCGGCGTGCGTGTGGTCAAGGCTTTTGTGCGTCTCGAGTACGAGAATGCTCGCTTCGACCGGACCAACACCGATCTGATGACCCAGAACATCAGGGTGATGCAACTCCTGGCGGTACTGATCCCCACGGTGATGCTCGTCCTCAACCTGGGAATAGTGGGCGCCGTCTGGTTTGGCGGGAATTTGGTCATCGTTGGCGACCTCACCACGGGCGAACTGATAGCCTTTACCAATTACCTGCTCACCGCAGTGTTCCCGTTGCTCATACTGGGGATGATGATAGGGCCAGTCTCCGCCGCCGACGCCTCGGCCGAGCGTATGTGGGAGATATTGGACAGCATCGCCGAGGTGCAAGATCACCCAGGCGCGCGGGCTTTGGCCGGCGTGAAAGGGCGCGTGGCTTTTGAAGGCGTCACTTTTAGTTACGACGGCGGCAG
Organism: Anaerolineae bacterium; assembly: GCA_016783285.1. The sequence goes on along the minus strand of JADHWW010000134.1, from coordinate 14,947 downwards.
GAGCGAGCCGGTTCTCGAGAACGTCAACCTGGTGGCCGAGCCGGGCCAGACAGTGGCGATCCTGGGCGCTACCGGCTCGGGCAAATCCAGCCTCGTCCACCTGATCCCCCGCTTTTACGACGTGACGGCCGGACGGGTGACATTGGACGGTGTTGACGTGCGCGACATCCCGCTGGACGCACTGCGCGCCCACGTGGGGCTGGCGCTGCAAGAGGCAGTGCTATTCAGCGGCCCCATCCGCGACAACATCCGCTACGGGCGGCCCGACGCCAGCGACGAGGAGGTCATCGCCGTGGCCCATGCGGCCCAGGCCCACGACTTTATCACGTCCCTCCCCGACGGCTACGACACGGAGGTGGGCCAGCGGGGGGTGAACCTCTCCGGCGGCCAGAAGCAGCGCATCGCCATCGCCCGCGCTCTGCTGGTTCAGCCCAAAATTCTCATCCTGGACGACAGCACCAGCGCCGTGGACGTGGAGACGGAGGTAAAAATCCAGGCCGCGCTGGAAGAGTTGATGGCCGACCGCACCAGTTTTGTCATCGCGCAGCGCATCAGCACAGTGCTCGACGCCGACAAGATCGTCGTGCTGGACCGGGGACAGATTGCCGCCACGGGGACACACGTAGAGTTGATGGCATCCAGTACCATCTATCAAGAAATCTACGCATCGCAATTGGGGAATGGAGTATCAGACAATGGCTAAACCAACAAACCAACCAGCCAACCAACCAACCAACAAACAAACTAGCAAACCAACCCCCCGCCCGCAGGGCGGGATGACCGGACATGGCCCGACGAGAGGAGGCGCGAAAATCGAAAAGGCCCGTGACGCGCGCGGTGCCCTGCGCCGGCTGCTCGTCTACCTAAAGCCCTACAAATGGGCGCTTGTGGCGGTGTTGCTCCTGGCGGTGGTGAGCACGCTGTCGGGCTTGATGGGGCCTTTTCTCATGGGCCGGGCTATTGACGGATTTATCGCATCCGGCGACGTGAGCGGCCTCCTGCGTATTGCCTTGCTGATGTTGGGCGCCTATCTGGGTTCCTGGTTGGCCCAAATCGGCCAGAACGTGATTATGGCGACGGCGGCCCAGAGAGCGATGCGCACGTTGCGCTGCGACCTCTTTGAGCACTTGCAGACCCTCTCGCTCAGTTTCTTCGACTGGCATCCCCACGGCGAGTTGATGAGCCGTCTCACCAACGACATGGACAATATCAGCCGCGTGTTCTCCCAGAGCGTGACCCAACTGTTCACCGGCCTGCTCACCCTGGTCGGGATCCTGGTCACGATGTTCGCGCTCAATTTCTGGTTGGCCCTGGCCTCCATGATCGTCTTCCCGCTGATGATCGCCGTAGTGGGCTTTGTGGGGAAGCGCACCCGCAGAGGCTACCGTGATTTTCAGATGCGGATCGGCCAGTTGAACGGCCAGTTGGAGGAAATGTTCAGTGGACAGCGTGTCATCCTGGCCTTTGGGCAGGAGGCCAGCGCCCTGGACTCTTTTGACCAGGCCAACGAGACCGTGCGCACTGCCGGTATCCATGCGCAAACCTACGCCATGATGGTGCCGCCGCTGATGGGGATATTGAGCAACGCCAACATCGCCATCGTCGCCGGGCTGGGTGGCTGGATGACGCTCCAGGGATCGGCCAGCGTCGGCACCATCGCCACCTTTATCGGCTACTCGCGCCGTTTCGCCGCGCCGCTGCGCCAGTTGGGAGACCTCTACAACCAGATCCAGTCCGCGTTGGCCGGCGCCGAGCGCATCTTTGAGGTCATTGACACGCAGCCGGAACTCACCGATGCAGCCGGCGCCGCCGCACTTGAGACTATCGCCGGCGAAGTGGTTTTCGACCACGTGGACTTTGGCTACGTGCCCGGCGTACCCGTGATCAAGGACATGAGCCTGACCGCCAGGCCAGGGCAGACCATCGCTCTGGTCGGGCCAACAGGCGCGGGCAAGACTACGATGGTCAACTTGATGACGCGCTTTTACGACATTGACGGGGGCGCGATCCGCATTGATGGGCGGGACATCCGCGATCTGCAGAAAGCGAGTCTGCGCCGTCAACTGGGGATCGTGCTGCAAGACACCTTTCTCTTTTCCGCGCCGGTGATGGAGAACATCCGCTACGGCCGCCTGGACGCCACCGACGAAGAGTGTATCGCGGCGGCCAGGCTGGCGAACGCCGACCAGTTCATCCGCCGCCTGCCCCAGGGGTACGACACCAAACTCTCGGAGCGCGGCAGTAACCTGAGCCAGGGACAGCGCCAGTTGCTCGCTATCGCCCGCGCCGTCCTGGCCGACCCCGGCATCCTCATCCTGGACGAGGCCACGAGCAGCGTGGACACCCGCACCGAGGTGCACATCCAGGAGGCCCTGCTGCGCTTGATGGAAGGGCGTACCAGTTTCGTCATCGCCCACCGGCTCAGCACCATCCGTGACGCCGACGAGTTGCTCATCATTGACGACGGCCGCATCATCGAGCGCGGCAACCACGACGAACTGTTGGCGCAACGCGGCTTTTATCACAATTTGTACATGAGCCAGTTCAAGGGACAGGCTGGGTGACTGGGTGCAGGAGGCGACTCTCAAGATGGCATCACTCCCAACCCGGTTGACCGACGCCCGCAGACTGTTCCAGGCGCTAGATTGGGACAAACTCTCGTTTCAGGTGGAAGAGGAGGCCCACGCCCGGCTGGCCATCGTCGGGCCGGTCAACTCGGGCAAGTCCACCCTCTTTAACCTGCTCGAGGGGCGCAAGGTCTCGGCAGTCAAGGCTGTGCCTGGCACCACCAAGGGGCTCGTGACAGAAGAGTTTGGCCCATTCACTCTGGTGGATACGCCTGGCTTCGGCGAGGTGGGCGGTGTGGATCGGGCGGCGGTCGCCCGGGCTGCGGCCGAGCAAGCAGACCTGGCGGTGTTGGTGCTGGATGGATCGGCAGGTCTGCACCAATCGGACTATGACCTCTACGAGTCGCTGCGGGGAGCCCAGGTACCGCTGATTGTCGCGCTGAACAAGATTGACTTGATCAAGCGCGACCTTGCCGACGCGCTGGATGACGTCGAGCGAAAACTGGGGACGACGGTGATCCCCATCTCGGCCAAGACCGGGGCCGGAGTGGCTGAACGGCTTCTCCCGGCAATCGTGGAGGCGCACCCCTGGATGGCGGTCGCGTTGGGACGGGCGCTGCCCGCCTACCGCCGTCAACTCGCCGGCCGGCTCATCCGCAGCGCAGCCACGCTCAACGCCATCATCGCCGCCGAACCGATCCCCGGGCTCGACATCCCCCTACTCCTGGCCTCACAGGTGCGCCTGGTGCTGCGCATCGCGGCCTTGTACGGCGAATCGTTGAGCGTGCGCCACGCCCGCGAGTTGCTGACGACCATCGCGGGCGGCGTCGCGCTGCGCTACCTGGCCGCCCAACTGGGCAAACTCGTCCCCGGGCCGGGCTGGCTGATCGGGGCCAGCGTGACCGGACTGGGCACATTGGCGATAGGCCGGGTGGCCGTGGTCTACTTTGAGAGCGGTAAGAAATTGTCGCCCCGCCAGTTGCGCCAGCGGTACAAGCAGTTACTACGCCGCCCCAGGAGCGCGCCCGAAACAGAAAGGGTGTTCCAGAATTTAAAGTATCCCATTCGACAAGCCCTTCACTTCGGCAAGGCTCAGTACAAGCGACAGGCTCAGGACAGCGCTCAGGGCAAGCCCAGGTCATAGCCTGTCATTCTGAGCCGGAGTCCTTCACTTCGTTCAGGATAAACTCCGCGGAGGCGAAGAATCTCGCCTTGGACAGACGGTTGGGGCACTATAACGTGAGATTCTTCGCTTCACTGCGTTCCGCTCAGACTTGTCCTGAGCTTGCCGCTTGTACTGAGCCGTCGGGTTGAGCCTGTCGAAACCTTGTCGCTTGTACTGAGCCGTCGGGTTGAGCCTGTCGAAACCTTGTCGCTTGTACTGAGCTTGTCGAAGTGAAGTGAAGGAATGACACTGGGGTGATTACTTTTCTGGAACAGCCTTGTTCCCGACAGGCTTTGAGTGACTTGGGCTTTCCGTTCAGATGTGATAAAATAGCAGCCAGTCTCAGCCAACATCTTACAAGGAGAGAAATGCAAGTCCTATCCTACGATCCAGAACTTTGCGTCGGCTGTTACATCTGCGAGGAGGTCTGCTCCGAGACCTGGTTCAAGGTAGCCGACGCGGAAAAATCTAGTATCCGCATCCACGACGATGGTGCAGGCCCCCTCAGCGCCGTCTTTTGTAACCAGTGCGGTGAGTGCATCGAGGTCTGCCCCACCGAGGCCCTCTACCAGGACAAGAAAGGCATTGTGCGCCTGCGGAAGAAACTGTGCGTGGGCTGCCTGTCGTGCGTTGGCTTTTGCCCCCACGGGGCAATGTTCTACCACGCCGACCGGACTGAACCTTTCAAGTGTATCGTCTGTGGAAAATGCGTGGAGGAGTGTCCAGCAGACGCCCTGACCATCAATGAACAATGAATCAATGAGGCAATGAACAAAGGAAGGAAAACTATGCCTAAGCAAGCACAAGCAACCCGTCGCGTTCTGGCAGAGTACACCTACGAGGCTTCGCCCGTGGAGCGCGGCTACACCGGCCAGACCTTGTACGTCAACCTGTCTGACAACACCATCACCGCCAAGCCCGTGACCGACGTGATGAAGGAAAAGTTCATCGGTGGCCGGGGGTTCGGCCTGTGGCTCCTGTGGCACGGGGTCAAGGACAGCACCAAGTGGAACGACCCGGAGAACGAGATCATCATCTCCTCCGGCCCCATCGGCGGCATCACCCAGTACCCCGGCGCAGGCAAGTCGTTAGTAGTCTCCATTTCCCCCCTGACCAACGTGGTGATTGATAGCAACGCCGGCGGACACTTTGGGCCGCTGCTCAAGTTCGCCGGGTGGGACGCGATCGAGGTGCAGGGGCAGGCGGAGCAGGACGTCATCGTCGTGATTGATGGCCCCGGTGGGCGCATCACGATTGAGGAAGCGCCCGACGTGCCGGTGGACACCCATCTGGTGGGCCAGTGGCTGATCGAGCAGATGGCGGAGAAGGAGAAGGACCGCTACTTTATGTCCGCCGTCTCTGCCGGAACCGGCGCCGAGCACACGCGGATGGGCTGTCTCAACTTTAGCCTGTACGACCGCAAGCGCAAGGCCCCGCGCTTCAAGCAGGCCGGGCGGGGCGGCATCGGCACCGTCTTTCGCGATAAGCACGTCAAGGCGCTGGTGGTCAGAAGCGCTCCCGTGCGGGGCGACTCCAACCACCCGGCCGACCCGGCCCGCATCGCTCGTGTGGGCGCGAAACTCCACAAGGAGATACACGACTACGACGACGAGCAGTGCCGCATGCGCAGGCGTGGCACTCCCTACCTGGTCCAGATCATGGACGATTACGACCTCCTACCCGTCCACAATTTCAGGTTCGGCACTCACCCAGACACGCCCAGGATCAACGGCGATGCGTGGGAGGCGCGTTTCACCCAGGGCTTGCCCGACGGCTGCTGGTACGGCTGCACGCTGGCCTGCGCTCACGCCGTGGACAACTATACCCTGCGCACCGGGCCGTACAAAGGGGAAAAGGTCATCGTGGACGGCCCCGAATACGAGACCATCGCCGGGTGCGGCTCCAGTTGCGGCATCTTTGAGCCCTGGGCGCTTTTGGAGATCAATTTTTACTGCGACACCTACGGCATAGACACCATCTCTTTCGGCACCGGCACGGCTTTCGTGATGGAGTGTTACGAGGCCGGCATCCTGGACAGGAAAAAGACCGGCGGGCTAGAGTTGAACTTTGGCAACGCCGGCGCCGCCATCGAACTGCTGCACCTGATGGCCCGGGGCGAGGGCTTTGGCAAGATCGCCGGGCAGGGCATCCGCCGGATGAAAGAGTACTTTGCCGAGGAATACGGCGCTGACCCCACTTTTTTGCAGGACATAGGCATGGAGGCCAAGGGGCTAGAGTACTCCGAGTACGTCACCAAAGAGTCGCTGGCCCAGCAGGGCGGCTACGGTCTGACCAACAAGGGTCCCCAGCACGACGAGGCCTGGCTCATCTTTATGGACCAGGTGAGCAACCTTTTGCCGACGTTCGAGGACAAGGCGGAGGCGTTGCACTACTTTCCAATGTTCCGCACCTGGTTTGGCCTGTGCGGGCTGTGCAAACTGCCCTGGAACGATATCCAACCACCCGACAATGCCCAGACCGACGAGCCGGCCAAAATCCCCGAGCACGTCCAGAACTATGTCGAACTCTTTTCCGGCGTCACCGGGCGAGAGATCACCAAAGAGGACATTATCACCATGTCCGAGGGCGTCTACAACTTTCAGCGGGTGTTCAACATCCGGCTGGGCTACGGCCGGCGGGATCACGACGACATCCCCTACCGCTCCGTGGGGCCGGTGACCGTCGAGGAGTACGAGTCGCGGGCCGAGCGGTACGACGGGCAGTTGCGGGAAATCCTGTATCTGGACCCGGAGGGGATGACCACCGGGGAAAAGATGGCCGCGCTGCGGGAGTACCGGGAGGAGCGGTACGAGAAGTTGAAGGACGCCGTCTACGAGCGGCGTGGCTGGACCTCCGACGCGGTGCCCAGGATCGAGACGCTGAAGCGGCTGGGGATTGACTTCCCGGAGGTCGTGGCCGTCGTGTCTGGAAATTCATCGGGCTCCGTCATTGCGAGGAGCGGAGCGACGAAGCAATCCCCAACTGGGCAGGAGATTGCTTCGCGGAGCTCGCAATGACAGCGACGAAGCAATGACACTACAATGGCACAAGCAACGGCCTGGCCTGCCGTTTTTCAGACACGCTCTAAGAAAGTGCTGGAGGTCAGCCATCGAAAAGGGTTCTGGATGGGATAACCGATTCAGGGAACAGGGAGCCGCCGTGCGCGAAACGCTCTCCGGCTACGCCCAGGCCGCTGCTGTCATAGAACGGGAGCGGATGGAGCGATTGGCGCGGATGACGCCGGAGGAGGCACGCGCCATTTACGACGACCTCTGCCGGTCCTGGGCCACCTGGGGAAAGGCCCGCGACCTGGAACGATTGGAATAATGGCGACTGGAGACGCTGCTCGCCGTGCGAGCGGCGATGGCCTCTCTATCCCGGAGAAAAGTCGATGAATGAGCAGGAGTACGCGGCCTGGGAACTCGACGTCTTTCTGACCCGGCTGGGCGTCCCCTACGCGATCATCGGCGGGCTGGCCGTGCGACAGTGGGGCGAGCCCCGCTTCACCCAGGACGTGGACGTGACAGCGATGCTTCCCCTGGAGGACCCGGTACCCATCTTGCGGGAGATCGCGGGCCACTTTTCTCCCCGTCTCCCCGACGCAGTGAACTTTGCCCGTTGCACGCGGTGGACTGGGAACTGGAGCCGGGTAAGGTCGTGCGTCTCTGCTCCGCCGAGGACCTCATCATCCACAAGGCAGTGGCCGGACGGCCCCAGGATCTGCGTGACATTGAGGGCGTTATTTACCGCCAGGGACCAACGCTGGACGCTGCCACCGTCCGCCGCTGGCTGGGAGCGTTCGTCGAGGTGTTGGCGCAGCCGGACCTGCTCGAACGCTTCGAGACGCCGTGGCGAAAGATGATAGAGTTCAGGGGCCGGGGCACGTGATCCGCGTCAACAACCGCGACGAGGTCGAGTGGGACGAAGGGCTGACCGTCTCCGGCCTGCTGGAGCAGTTTCGCTACACTTTTGCCCACATCATCGTCAAAATCAACGGGGAGGTGGTGCCCAGGGAGGAGTACTCCACCCGCGCCATCCCCGACGGCGCGGACGTGCGGGTGATCCACCTGATTGCCGGTGGGTGAGTTGTCGCTTACAACCGTATCGCCAGCCATTATGCGGCGCGGGCGACTTATCCACTGGAGCGGGAATTGGTGCGCTTCAGGCGGATGGCGCCGGCCGGGGGTTGGTGCTCGACGTGGGATGCGGGCCAGGGCAGTACGCGCGGGCGCTGGAGGCGCGGGGGCTGCGCGTCGTAGGCCTCGATCTCTCGCCAGGGATGCTTCGCCAGGCCCAGGCGACAGGGACACCTCGGTTGGTGTGCGCCGATATGCGTCACCTCCCCTTCACCGATGAGTGTGCCGATGGCTGCTTCGTCTGCGCTTCACTGCTGCACCTGCCACGCACGCGGGTTCCCCAGGCGCTTTCGGAGTTTCACCGCGTGTTGCGCCCCGGTGACGCGCTTTACGTCGGCGTGAAAGAGTGAGCAGGGAAAAAGTGGGTTGCTGGCAAAGAGGGCCACGAACGTTTCTTCGTCTACTACCGGCTGGAGGAGATTGATCGCCTTATCCAGGCAGCGGGATTTGAAGTCGTGGGTGGCTGGACTAGCCCGCCGGGGAAGGGCCAGCAACACGACTGGCTGAACCGGTTTGCGGTGGCACGCGCTTGCAGAGGGTAGGAAAGTGAAGTATAATCTGATCAAGACGAACAGAAGGGATAAACGGAAATGGATGAGATCACGAACCTGCGCTGCTACACCTATCGCAAGGGTAAGTACTATTACGCGGCCTGTATTGACTTGACGCTCATTGACCGGGGAGAAAGCCGGGTTGAGGCGATGTCCAAACTAAAGGAAAACATCGCCGACTATATTGCAGCGATCGCCAAGGATGGGCTACAGGAGGAACTAATCCCCCGCCAAGCACCCCTCTCCTTCCGCCTGCACTACTACTACCATTGGTTACTCTCCCACCTGGTCAATCCCGTCGCCAGTTATCGTCAGGAACGCCGGGAATCGGGTCATCTCTTCGTGGGTGTGTGGGATGGGCAAAGCCTAAGACTCGTTGGAGCGTAGGTTGCCACGAAAATATCCACCCCTCACACTGTCCGAGGTGTTGAAAATCCTCAGACGAAACGGTTTCGAGCAAGTACGAGCTACTGGCTCGCATTTTCGATATCGGGCCTGGATAAAGGGCAAGATCAGGCAAGTGACAGTGGATCACGCTATTGACGAGTTCGACATAGACTTGATCAAGTATATGATCGCCCAGTCAGGGCTGACCAGGGAAGAGTTCTACGGCAGCGCAAAATCCGCGGCCAGAAAGGCTGGAGTGAGGTTCAGAAAGTAGCGGCAGCGCCTCTTTACATCGGTTGAGGCGAGAGCGCACCCTGCGGGCCTATAGCGTGTTATAGTGGGTGGGAATGGGAAAATGAATCCAGGTACGGTCGCGATCATTGGGCTGTGTGTATTTCTGGCGCTGTGGTACGGTGGGGGATACCTGTATAACCGCCACCGTGGACAGCGCCTCTTTCGTTGGCTGGAGACGGGGCTGGATGTGCTCGGCGACAAGCGGGAGGCCGGGTGGATCGGCTCGCCTGCCTCTGGCGCCCGCGTCAACGTCATCCACGCGGCTCCACCCTTCCGGCGGCTGGAGATCACCCTCTTGCTGGAGAACCGCGAGATTCTGCCGCTGTGGCTGTTTGACCACTTGCGCGGAAAGCGGGATTGGCTTATAATAAAGGTAACGCTACGCTCGCCGCGCCGTGGAGAGGTGGAGGTGGTACCTGCCAAAGGGCGGACGGCGCAGGCCCTGCGCAGGGAACAAGAGCAGCCCTGGACGTGGCAGGAGGGGCCTTATGGCCTGGCCATAGCACACCGAGGTTCAGGCGCGCAGCGGCAAGTGGCAGGATTGACGTCCTGGCTGGAGACGTGTGGTGCGCACCTGCACCGCTTCTCCTGGCGCAAGACCGACCCGCACGTCCAATTGCAGATGAAAGTGGGCGGGTTGCTTGCCACATCCAGCGAGACGTTCCTGGCCGATCTCCAGGCTGCGGTGGGAGGAGGTCAATGACTAATGAGCCAATGACCAATTAAAAATTGAACTTTTCGGGGGCGAAAGGAGGTGCACCAGAAACGATTAAACACGCTCAGTATTCGGACAGTATCTAACCATTGATTGTTTTCACGCAAATAGGAGGTAAAACGATGAATTCGATTGTTGTGTTAATCCTGGGGGCCCTGGGCCTCGCCCTTGGCTACGGCTGGTATGCGAAGAGCATTGACCGAGGTGTCCTCCAACCTGATGCGAAGAAGGCAACTCCGGCGAAGATGTACATGGACGGCGTGGACTTCACGCCGGCCAGCGCTAACGTGCTCTTCGGCTACCAGTTCAAGTCCATCGCCGCGCTGGGCCCTATCACCGGCCCCATCATTGCTGTAACCTGGGGCTGGCTGCCGGCGCTGGTCTGGATCATCTTTGGCACCATCTTTATTGGCTGGGTGCAGGACTACGGCAGCATGTTCATGAGCGTGCGCCGCGAAGGGGATACGATGGCCGCGCTGAGTTACAAACTCATCTCGCCACGCGCGCGCAGCATCCTCATGATCTTCATCTACTTCTACCTGCTGCTGATCATGGGCGCCTTCGGCAACGCGGTGGGGAAAGTGCTGATGACCAACCCCAAAGTGCCCTTGGGCATGATCGCCGTGATCCTGGCGGGCGTCCTGGCCGGACAGATGACCTACAAGTGGAAGCAGGACATCATCCTCACCACTGTCGTCACCGTCGTGCTTTCCTTCGTGGGTATCTGGCTGAGCACACTGCCCGCCGTGAGCAACTTCTTCTCGGCCTTCTACGGCCTCCCCGAGTCCCCCACCATCTTCCTGGGCAACACACAGGCGCAGGTACTCGGCACGCTGCTGGTGATCATCTTCTGCTATCTGGGCTCGGTACTGCCTATATGGTCTTTCGCCCAGCCCATCAACTACGTCTCCTTCTGGATCATCGCGCTGGGGATGCTGGGTGGCGTGATCGGCATGCTCATCTGGCGCCCCGGTATGGGCGATTTCCCTGTCTTCAGGGGATTTATGGCTCACGGGCCAATGTGGCCCATGCTCATGGTCACCATCGCCTGCGGTGCCATCTCCGGCTGGCATAGCCTGGTCTCCACCTCCGGCACAGCGCGACAGTTGGAGAAGGAGACCGACGCCCTGCCGGTGGGCGCCGGCGCCATGTTCATGGAGATGGCCCTGGCCGTCATCGCCTTCCTCACCGCCACCGTTGCCTTCGGAGGGTGGCAGGGGTATCAGGATGCAGGTGGCGCGGGCAAAGCGCTGGCAGTCTTCGCTGGGGGGTTGGCCAACTTCCTGGATCACATCGGCATCCCCCACGACTTCGGCGTGGCCTACGGCTCTGTCTTCCTGACCATCATGGCACTGACCATCATGCAGTTGGTGGTGCGCTTCATGCGCGTCGCCAGTGCTGAACTGGTGGGCGACAAGATGCCAGCGATGAAGAACGTCCACGTGGGCACCATCGTGGCGCTGATCCTGACGCTGATCTTCGTCTGGATCATCCCCTGGCTGACCATCTGGGCGGCCTTCGGAGCCGCCAACCAGTTGATGGCCGGCCTGGCGCTGATGCTGGTCGCCCTGTGGTTGATGGCGGAGGGGAAGAAACATACCTGGGCGCTCTACCCCTCGGTCTTCATGATCGTCACCACCCTGGCTGCGCTGCTCTACCTGGCCTACACCAACTTCTTCGTCAAACTGCCAGCCGCCGAGACGGCTCAGGCCTCCATCGCCTCCATCCTCGTTGGGCTCATCGGCCTGGTGCTAATAGTGGCAGCGGTCTTCCTCATCGTGGATGGCTGGAAGGCGCTGAGCAAGCCGAAGGAAGAGGCTGCCTAAGGCGAAGCAATCGCGCTAACGTATGATGGGAGGGTTGCCCCCGACCCTCCCATCTTCTACTGGTAGACTGGTAATATGTGGGAAAACATACGCGATAGGATACGCCGGATCTGGCACGCCGCGGGCCAAATCCTCTACGGCATGACCGTCTACGACTGGATGCGAAGCGTACGGCGCGAGCGGGGAGAAATCGAGCGCCTCTTCGTCCTCATCACCTTCGGTGACATCGTCGGCCTCCCCATCCTGCCGCCTTATTATACCCTCCGTCTGTTGCCCTACATCGTCCCCACAATCAACCGCTGGAAGCGCAGCCTGCTGCGCGAGCGCGACTGGACTGATCTAACTGAACTGATCGAAGGAGCAGGCTGAAGCACATTCAGACTTCGGAAGTCTTCCGAGACTTCCGAAGTCTTATCTGAAATGGAGGTAAAATGAGCGAAGCAGAAAAGCAAGAAAGTGCGCTGAAGCGATTTGGCCGTTCGGCCAAAGAATTTCTCTACGGCATGGCCGGCCACGATATGACCCGCTTTGCCCTCAAGACACGCGGTAGTATGGAGCACTTGTTCATCCTGATCACCATGGGCGATCTGCTGGGCATCCCCATCCTGCCACCCTACTACTCGCTGCGCCTACTACCCTACGTCGTGCCGCAGATCAGCACCTGGAAGCGGCGCATGCTGCGCGAGCGCGACCTGACCGACGCGCTGGCATAAAGGAGAGAACATTGTCACTCGCAAAAGTCTTCAAGGAACACCCCAACCGCCGCTACATCGAGTTTGGCGGCAAGGGCGGATTGGGCAAAACCACTTTCTCTGCCGCCACCGCCTACTGGCTGGCCAAGCAGGGCTACAAAGTGCTGGTCTTCTCGGTGGACCCCCAGGCCTCCCTCTCCGACATCTTCGAGCGGGATATCTTTGGCAAGGGAGCGGTGGAGATCATGCCCAACCTCTTCGCCCAGGAGATTGATGCCGACCAGCACATCAAGGAGTACCAGGAGGAGATACGCCAAAAGATCCGCGATATGTACGGCATGGATGAGATACCGGAAGAGATCGAGAACTATATCCAGGCCGCCGCGGCCGAGCCGGCGATGGAGGAGAGCGCCATCTTTGACGCCGTGGTGGACATCGTCGTCGGCGAGGAATACGACTACTACATCTACGACCTGGTGCCCCTGGGCCACGCGCTCTACTACTTGAGCATGGCCAGCGTCTACGACGACTGGATCGGCAAGATCACCGCACTGCGCGAGGAGATGCAAGAGTACGCCCAGGTGGCATCCATCCTGGATCGCACGAAGGAAACGGAGGAAGATCAGATTCTGACCGAACTGCAATACATCAAAGAACGCATCAACACCTCCTCCAGTATCCTCACCGACCGCGAGAAGACCGCCTTTTTCTTCGTCATCACGCCGGAGGAGATGATCATCCTGGATACGCTCAAGGCAGCGAAACTGTTCGCCAGGTACGACGTGCCCATCTCGGGCTACATCGTCAACCGCATCATCCCGCCGGAACTGGCCCAGCAAAAGATCCCCGAGTACCTGCGCAACCGCATCGAGATGCAGGAAAAGTACATCGGTGAGATAGACGAGACCTTTGGCGACGAGGTACTGACGAGCGTGCCAGAGTTCGAGCGGGACATCACCGGCCTGGAGATGATCGGCAAGGTAGCGGACGCGCTGTTCGGAGGTGAGGCATGATCACACAAACAACAACCCAGTTCTTGATCGCACATCCAAAAATGAAGTACGTCTTTTTCGGCGGCAAGGGCGGCGTGGGCAAGACCGTCATGGCCGGCGCGGCTGCGCTGTGGATCGCCCAGCAAGGCAAGCGCACGCTGCTGGCCTCGACCAACCCGGTGCACTCCCTCAGCAGCCTGCTCGGTCAGGACGTCTTTGGCAAACCGACGCCGGTGCAGGGAGTGCCAAATCTGCTGGCCTACGAGATTGACACCAAGGACACCATCGAGAGGTCGAAGGTAGAACTGACACAAAAGATTGAATGGTTCCTCAAGTACGCCGACATCAAGACCAAGGCTGACGAGTTCGTGGAGTCGGCCACGATGAACCCGGCCTTTGAGGAGTCGGCCATGTTCGAGAACATGATTGATCTCATGTTCGACGACAAATACGAGGCCTACGTTTTTGACACCGCCCCCACGGCCAACGCCCGCCGCCTGTTGGGTATGTCCAGCGTCTACGGCATGTGGGTGAACAAGATGATGCAGAGCCGTGAGGAGGCCAGGTCGCTGAAGGAGCTCCTATCCTACAGCAAGAAAAAGGAAAAGGACCCCCTGATGGACTACCTCATCAGCTTCCGTGAGCGGATGGAACATGCCAAGGACTTGCTCACCGACGAAGAAAAGACTGCCTTCTTCTTCATCACTCTGCCAGAGGCACTGCCCATCGCCGTCGTCAAACGCTTCCTCGGTTGGTTCCAGGACTTTGGTATCCCTGTAGGCGGCGTGGTGGTGAACCTGGTGATTGACAAAGAGAAGGTGGGCCAAGACGCGCCCGACTTTGTGCTCAACCGCATCGCCATGCAGGACGACTACATGGAGGAAATCTGGCGCAGTTTCCCCGATGTGCGCGCCATCGTGCCGCTCTTTGAGACGGAAGTGCGCGGCGTAGAGATGCTGGAGCGCACCGCTGCTCACCTCTTTACCTGACGCGAGCGTGATGATGAAATGACCAAATGGCAGAATTAGAGTATCCGACCACCATCCGCAGGATGCCAGATGGAATGTATTGCGTCGAGGTGCCACTGCTAAAGGGGTGCGCCGCCTACGGCAAAACCGCCGATGAGGCACTCTACGAACTGGAAGGGGTCAAAGAAACCGTTCTGGAGATACTTTTGGAAAAAGGAAAACCTATCCCCGAGCCAAGGGTGCGCCTGGAGATCCCCACCGGCGTGTTCGAGCAACTGGCGATGAGAGAAGAACTTGCAGCGTACGTTAAATATGTCTAACATCCACCCATCCCTGCTGATCCTGCTCATCGGCCTGCTTTACCTCCTCGGCTTTGGCGCTCTCTCCTTCATGCGCCGGCAGGGGTTATCCACCCACTTCGCCATCGAGGGGTTGATCGTCACCGCCATCGGTGCTACGCTCACCTTTGCCTCCGTGCCAATTCATCCCATCTTTTTCCTCCTCGTCCTCTACCTGGTCACCATGCGCGTGCGACTGCTGGTTGACCTGGGCAATTGGTTCACTTCCAGGAAACAGCACGACCGGGCACTGGCGCTCTTTCGCCTGGCCCTGCGCCTGGGCCCCGACGCCGTCAGCCGCCAGATTGCGCTCATC
>JADHWW010000032.1 GCA_016783285.1 Anaerolineae bacterium | reverse complement strand
ATATTTGCGGAGTGGGTCAAGCCCTGTTTTTGCAGGGTCTAGTTCAGTGCGGCTTGTGCTCAGAATTGAAGGGCAGTTGCTATTCGCAGGTTTTTAAGGTTCAGGCTCTTGACAAGACTTAGAACATCTCAGGGCAGGCGCTTCCATCTCCATCGGTGGGATCTCGTCGCCGCCTCGCCGCCAGGCCATCCTGCGGGGGCGCAGCCAGTGGGCGACCCAATGGGTGACCCACTGCTCGAACATCTGCCCCTGGTGCGTGCCAAAGGCCAACGACAGCGTCACGCCGGCGATCAGCACGACCAGCCCGGCCCGCAGCCAGATCAGGAGACCGGCGAGCCCGATACCGGTCAGCAGGGCCAGGGGCAACCCCAGGCAGACGATCAAGAGCTCGCGCAGCCAGGCGCCGGGCAGTTGTTCGTCCGCGAGCCCCAGGGATTGGGCGATCTGGGTAGAGTTGTGTTTGCGTTCATTGTGTATACAATTGACATAGTGTAAATCCTGTGATATACTGGAGCCAGCATACAGATGTGGAGGTGCAAGACCATGGTTGAACACGTGGGGGCAAGACAAGCGCGTACCAGGTTCGCGGACCTGCTGGGCAACGTCCACTACGGCGGACAGGTAGTCATCGTCGAACGTTCCGGCAAGCCCATGGTGGCCGTCATTCCCGTCGAGATGTACCAGCAGGTCATCGCCGAGCGGGAGGCCCGCTTCCAGGTGCTGGACCGTATTCGCTCCCGGGTGCCCGATGTCCCCGCAGAAGAGGTAGCACGGGACGTCACCGAAGCCATCGAGGCCGCGAGGGCCGGCTTTGCTCAAGGTCGTCCTTGACACCAACGTCTTCGTCAGCAGCCTCCTGGTCAAGGCTGGACTGCCGGCCCAGGTGTTGGACACCTGGCGCGAGCGTCGGTACCTACTGATCGTCTCATCTGCCATCATCGCCGAGATCCATACCACGTTGGGCTACCCCCGCATTCGGCGCAAGTACGCCATCACCGACGAGGACGTCGAGCAGTTGGTGACCCTACTGGAACGAGATGCGCTTCTCGTATCCGGCGATGCCGACGTCGCTGGCGCCATCCCCGAAGACCCCGCCGACGAGATGGTGCTGGCCTGCGCGGTGGACGCCCAGGCCGACGTGATCGTCAGCAGCGACCACCACCTGCTGGATCTGGGGTCGTACCGGTCCATCCCCGTCCTCACCGTCCGCCAATTCCTGGAGCGGTTGGAAACAGACTCGTCTGAGTCAAGTGCCGCCAACTAGAAACTGGTGACGGTTGGCAGCCTGTCCGGGTCTGATTATTCTCTGGCCTCAGGCCGGGTGGGCATCGGCATGTATCGAACCTCGGACAGCAGCGGCGATCAGCTCTTCGCTGATTGGGCCACGCTTTCCGGGCTTGGCGCTATGGGGCTGGAGGCGCTCACTGGCAGCGGCGCGATAAGCGCCGAACAGCGGGCTCTGAACGCTGCGGTTCGTGGGCGAGGAGGTGGAAGCGAGGACGTCGAGTAAACTCGTTCAAAGGGGGTGTGTCACCCCATGCGCATCAAGTAGCGATGATGCTGTAGTCGGCAGAGACCGCCCGGCGATGAAGTCGCCGGGCTACAGAGCAGCGCCCGATGAATCGGGCTTGAGAACCCCGTTTACGGGGTGGGAACTCCGTAGCCGGGGCACTTTATGCCCCGGCGGGGCTTGCTGGCGAGCACAAAGGCACTACCGCCTGCGTTACATGCGCTTCATAAACCGGCTCACCACCATCGCCTCGTTGTGCAGCACCAGCCGGTCGCCCACCTCCAGTTTCTCGTAGGGCTTCTCCCACGCCTCGCGGGCGGGACGCGGGAAGATGTTGATTTCCGTCCCTTCCCTGGCGTGCCGCTGGTCAATGTGGGCCTGGCCCACCAGGTAGCCTTCCGTGTCCATCGCGCACGAGGTCACCTCGCCTATGACCCGCCCGTGGCTGTTGGCCACCACGTCCTCCTGTTTGGGGACCCGTACCCCCTTCTCGGCGATGTGGAAGCGGGCCACGATCGTCTTGCGCTGGCGGGCGTGCTCGACATAGGCCCGTCGCCCGACGAAGAAGGGCTTATGGAGTTTGACGTAGCCGGCGAAACCCGCGCCGTCGGGGCGCAGGTCCAGCGGCCCCGCCAGTTCGTGGCCGTAGAGCGGTAGCCCGGCCTCAATGCGCAGGCTGTCGCGGGCCCCCAACCCGATGGGCCGGAGCCCGGAGGGAGCGCCAACCTCCATCAACTGTTCCCACAACGCGCCCATCACGTCGGGATGGACGAAAATCTCAAATCCCAGTCGCTCGCCGGTGTAGCCGGTGCGGGCGAGGATCAGGTCGAAGACGCCGCCAGGGGCTCGATCAGACGGGATGTGGACCTCCATAACCTCGGTTCGCTTCATTGATAGCAGTCGTCCTCGTATCTCGGCGACGGCGCTGGAGGGTGGGGCGCTGTCGAGGAGGGCGAGCAGGATATCGCGGGAACGGGGACCCTGGAGGGCCAGGTCGGCCAGCCAGGCGTAACTCTCGCCAGGGTCGTGCAGGTCCCGCAGTTCGGCCTGGAAACTGGACCGCACCCAGGGCCGCAGGTCGTCTATCCGCACGGCCCGCTCGTTCGCCGCCTGGAGCCAGGCCCAGTCCTTCTCCATATTGGCAGCGTTGACGACCACCAGGTAGTGGGAGGGACTGAGCATGTAGACCATCAGGTCGTCTATGACCCGCCCATCGGGGGCCAGGAGATAGGCGTACTGCGATTCGCCGGGCCGGAGCGCGTAAACGTCGTTGGTGGTCACCAGGTTGAGGAAATAGGCGGCGTGGGGGCCGCTCGCCTCCAGGAGCCCCATGTGAGAGACGTCGAAGAGGCCGGCTGCGCCTCGCACGGCCCGGTGCTCGTCGCTGATGGAGGTGTACCACAGTGGCATCTCCCACCCGGCGAAGGGGGCCATCTTCGCCCCGTGCTGCACGTGCCAATCGAAGAGAGGGGTGCGGCGCTGCACCCTCCCCTGGCCCTCCCCCACGGGGGGAGGGAGAAAAGCGGGAAGCGGGTCAACGGATGGGTCGGAGTAGCCAGGGGCGGAGAGACCGATGAAGTAGGGTTTATGGGAGACCGGCGGCGTGAACTCCTCTTGCTCCAATGCCAATGTCGCATCCTGAGCCAAATCAGTTAATCCTGTCAATCCGTGTTCTCTGAGATCGCGCACGACGACTGGCCCCGGCAGTTTGGCCCACAGGTCGGCGTCGTCGAAGCGCACGTAGCCATCGGAAAGGTCGCGCAGCCAGGCGATGACCCGCCCCGGCCGGCCGGCCGGTACGATCAGCCGGTAGCGGTTGTGGCCGAAGCCGGGCCGCTGGACCAAGCCAGGGCTCATCACCCGCCCGTCCCGTTCCAACAGCGGTACCGCTCGCCATTCTCCCTGTTCGAGGTCAGCGATGTCGGCCGGCGTGATCTGCTCGACGAATGCGGCGGCGGGGTTTCCCTCAACCTCAATCAGCCTATACTGCTCTTCCCGTTGGCGCAGTTGCGGCACCAGGCAGTGGTGGGGATAGCCGCTGCATGGGAGTTCGAAGTCGATGCCGGCCCGTTCGGCCAGTTCTGCCACCTCGACGCGCAGTTTCTCCAGCACATCGAAGTCTACCTTGCCCCGGTATGCCCGTCCGCGCACGCCGGTATAGGTGAGCGGCTCGGTACCCTTCATCGCGCGGGCGATGATGCCGGCGATCTGTTCCATCTCCGGTTCCCGGAAGCCGCGCTGGGTGACCCAGGGGGTGCCCAACCGGATGCCGCTGGGGTAGGCGGCGGTTTTGTCGCCCGGGATGGTGTTCTTGTTGACCACGATGCCCACCAGGTCGAGGATCGCCGCCGTCACGCCGCCCATCAGCGGGGTGCCATCACGTCCCTGTATTGTCTTGCAATCGAGGAGCAGCAGGTGGGTCTCGGTGCCGCCACAGGGGACGCGCAGGTCACGCGCGGTAAGTGCACGGGCGAGCGCGGCAGCGTTGGCCACGATCTGGTGCTGGAGGCGGTGGAACTGCTCCGTCTGGGCCAGGCGGAAGGCGACGGCCATACTGGCGAACTTGTTGACGTGGGGGCCGCCCTGGAGGCCGGGGAAGACGGCGTGGTCGATCTTCCACGTCAGGCCGGGGTCGGTCGTGAGGATGCAGGCCCCCCGCGGGCCACAGAGCGTCTTGTGGGTGGTGAAGGTGACGACGTCGGCGTATCCCAGTGGGGTGGGGAACGCGCCGGCGATGACCATGCCGGCCACGTGGGCGATGTCGGCCAGGAGGTAGGCCCCTACCCGGTCGGCGATCTGGCGGAACTTGGCCCAGTTGGGGAGGCGCGGGTAGGAGGTGTAACCGGCGATGATCATCCTGGGCCGGTGTTCCAGCGCCAATTCCTCGATCTCGTCGTAATCCAGCAGTTCCGTTTGCTCGTTGACGTGGTAGGATACGGCGTTGTACAGTTTGCCTGACAGGTTGACCGGGCTGCCGTGGGTCAGGTGGCCGCCGTGGGGTAGCGCCAGGCCCATGATCGTGTCGCCGGGTTTCAGCAGCGCCTGCTGGACGGCGACGTTGGCCGGTGCGCCGGAGAGGGGCTGGACGTTGACGTAGATCTGATCGGCGGGGATGTCATCGGTAGCGAAGGCCTCGGCGCAGCGCCGGCGGGCCAAGGATTCTATGACATCGGCATACTCCACGCCCCGGTAGTAGCGCCGGTCGCCGTAGCGGCGGTAATGGGCCAGGTGGTGCTCGTAGTCCAGAATCTCGTCCTCGGCCAGCCAGCGGGTCTCCGGGTGGGGATAGCCCTCGGCGTAGATGTTCATCAGCGCTGAGCCGAGCGCTTCCCGCACCGCCCACGGCGAACTGCTTTCCGAGGGGATCATGATCAACTTGCGGGCCTGGCGTTCCTTCTCCAGGTCAATCAATTGGGCCACGGCCGGGTCGAGGGCGGACAGGTCGCCGCGAAAGAGAAAGTCGTCGTGTGAAGACATGGTCGCCTCCAGGATGTTGTTCGTAGGTTCATACATTCGTGGGTTCGTAGATTCGTGACGGCGGTTTCAAACCGCCTTGGAGCATCTGGGTAGTTATCCTACGACCACTGATGCATTGTACTTCCCTGTGTCTTTGGTGTCAAGGTGTTGACATTTGTTATGGCGTAGTGTAGAATATGGGTGAATCACATCGCCTAGCCATGGGATGCGGGGGAGAGACCGCTTGAATGCGGGCACCGAAGGGGCAAGCCGGCGCGAGAGGCTGACCGCGTCGGCGAAACTCTCAGGTCTTAGGACCCTGTATCTCGGCACCTCTGGAAAGTTCTTAGGACACCGAAGGGGCAAAGCCCGATAGCTGATCGGGGGGAATCTCTCAGGTTGGTAGACAGGGGACGCACAGCCGAACTGTTTGTGCGTCCCTCGTTTTGTCCGGTACATTATCATCTAAACAGGAGGTTGACGATGTATAAGAAACTCTTCATTCCAGGTCCGACCCACGTGCGGGAGAAGATCCTGCAGGCCCAGGCTGCGCCGATGATCGGCCATCGCGCCAAGGAGTACGCCGATCTGCAGGCGGAGGTGACCCTCAAACTTCAGCAACTCCTATACACCCAACAGCGGGTCTATCTCTATGCCTCCTCCTCGACCGGCGTGATGGAGGGCTCGGTCCGCCAGGCCTCCACCAGGCGAATCCTCAGCACCGTCTGTGGGGCCTTCTCCAAGCGCTGGCACCAGATCACCGCCGCCAACGGCGTCCCCTGCGATAAAGTGGAGGTGGAGATGGGCCAGGCCATCACGCCGGAACTGGTGGACGAAGCGCTCTCCAAGGGAGACTACGACGCGGTCACCATCGTGATGAACGAGACCTCCACCGGCTTGATGAACCCGGTCAAGGAGATCGCCGCTCTGATCCACGAGAAGTACCCCGACGTGCTGATCCTGGTGGACGCGGTCAGTTGCATGGCCGGTGCCAAGATCGAGTTTGACGCCTGGGGGCTGGACGTCTGTCTGGCTGGTGTGCAGAAGTGCTTCGCGCTCCCGGCGGGGCTGACGGTCTGCGCGGTGAGCGACCGGGCGCGTGAGCGGGCCGAGCAGGTACCCAACCACGGTTACTATTTCTCCTACGGGGTGATGGACAAGAGGTACGAGAAGCACCAGACCCCGGCCACGCCGGCTATCAGCCTGATCCAGGCTCTCAACGTTCAGATGGACGACATACTGGCGGAGGGGCTGGAGAATCGCTGGGCGCGGCACGAGGAGATGGCGGCCTACGTTCAGGACTGGGCCCGCCGCTACTTCGCGCTATATTCCGACGAACGGTACCTCTCACCCACGGTCACCAACATCGAGAACAGGCGTGGTATCAGCGTCGCCGGGCTCAACGAGGAGTTGGGCAAGCGGGGCGCGATGATCTCCAACGGCTACGGCGACCTCAAGGAGAAGTGCTTTCGCATCGCGCACATGGGCGACCTGACGCTCGACGACGTTAAGTGGCTCACGGGGCAGATAAACGATGTCGTGGGTATTCCGTGATACGCGGCGCGTGAAACGTGAAACGTGAAACGTGAAACGTGAAACGTCAAACGTCAAGCGTGAAACGTCAAACGTCAAGCGTGAAACGTGAAACGTGAAACGTGAAACGTGTTGCCTGGTGAAAAAGGAGACAAGCAGTGAAATCACTCGTTTGTGACCCAACAGACCCCAAGGCCATCGCGGCGATGCGAGAGGCGGGGATTGAGGTGGATGTGCGGGACGACATCACACCGGAGGATCTTGAGGCGGTCGTCGGTGACTACGATGCTATGGTCGTCCGCGGCCGCACGAAGGTGCGCGAGCCCTTGATTGATAAGGCGACTAATCTGAAACTGATCGTTCGAGGCGGCGTCGGATTGGACAACATTGACGTGGACTATGCCCAATCGAAAGGGGTCGAAGTGCGCAACACCCCCGCAGCCTCTTCTAACTCGGTGGCGGAACTGACCCTCGGCTATCTCCTGGCGCTGGCCCGCCCCATCCCCCAGGCCACCGCTTCGATGAAGGGTGGTAAGTGGGAGAAGAAGGTGTTCAGCAAGGGGATGGAATTGGCGGGCAAGACGCTGGGGCTGGTCGGCTATGGACGCATCGGCCGCCTGGTGGCGGAGAAGGCCCTGGCCCTGGGAATGAACGTGCTTGCCTACGACCCCTACATCAAGGAAGCCCAGGCGGGTGTGGATTTGGTGGACTTGGAGGATCTGCTGCCCCGCTCCGACTTCATCTCGCTCCACGTGCCCCACACACCGGAGACGCACTACATCATCGGCGCTGATGCGTTCGCCAGGATGAAGGACGGCGCGCACATCGTCAACTGCGGGCGCGGTGGGACGCTGGATGAGGCGGCTCTGTACGACGGCATCGTGGGCGGCAAGGTGGCGGGGGCGGCACTGGACGTCTACGAGGATGAGAAGGAGGAGCGAGGCAAGCGGTTTATGGATCTGCCGCAGGTGATCGGCTCCCCCCACATCGGCGCCGGGACGGGAGAGGCAAAGGCGCGGGTGGGGGAGGAGGTGGCGCAGACCGCTATCGAGTTCGCTGGGCGCTGATCGCGAATGATGAATGGCGCATAGCGAATTGCGGTACGCGCGGAGGCGGGGGGCAGGGAAGTAGGGGAGATTTCTCCCTTGCATCTCTGCCCCTCTGTTCTTCCGCACTCTGGTCCAAGAGGATGATAGGTGAAAGATGAAGGCGACGCCGACGCTGCGGGAAATACTGGAGGGATATAGGCGCTTCAACGCCTGGGAACTCGAGGAGCGGAAGAGAGAGTTGCCGCGTTTGACGGTCGAAGAGAGCCTGGCGCAGTTTTTTGAACTGTGTGATCTGACGCGCACACTGGCGCCCGACGCGGAGCGAATCTTTCTCGAACAGGACGAGGCCCATTGGATCACGTTGCGCGAGAAACTTCAACGGGCAGCAAAGATGATGTCTGATGCGCAAACAACTTGAAGCACTGAGAGTAATCCAACACAATTGCTCAGTGCAGGAGGCTGCGATGGTTATTACCGAGAGAATCCAACAGTATGTTCAAAGACTACCCACATCTTTTCAAGTAGAAGTGCTTGACTTCGTGGAGTACCTTCTGGCAAAGGCAGAGCGTGAAGTAGTTCGGCAGGAAGAGAAGGCTTGGTCGGACTTATCCCTGTCCTCTGCTATGCGCGGGATGGAAGACGAAGATACTCCGGCGTACACCGCTAGTGACTTGAAGGTGGTGTTTTCATGAAACGAGCGGGGCAAATTGTGGGGATGGTTCCCTGGGCTGTGATGGACAAGTGAGTTATTCGCGGATTTGTCGACAGGCGCTTTTTGCCAAATACCCCGTACTTTTATCACGAATGGCACGAATATGCGAATTCCACGAATGTTTGACCATGATTCTGGACAAAATTCGTGCTATTCGTCCATTCGTGATATTCGTGATCAAGAAGTCCCCAATAACGTCACTCGCGAATAATTCAGCCGATATCACAGCGGGATGAACCATCCCGGAAACCCTGACACCGAGGTAAGCCGGACTCTAAACGAAAGCCAACGCTCACCCGGACACGGAGGGCCGGATCAACAAGGCAAACCTCACTGCGGGGGATAGCATAGATGCCGTGATAGTGGCGTGCTGCAGAAGCGAGGCTGTCTGAAGAGCCCGGTGCGGGGAAACTGCACGCCTGTATCTGTGGGAGGGGACGCCGGGCAACTGGCGTTCCTACCCCGACGGCGCGCACACCAATTGAAGCGAGTCTTTTGAAATCAGAGTATCTGGAAGGGGGATGAAAAATGAAGAAACATGACCTCAAAGCGTTTCTGCGTTTCACTGTGAAAGTTGTCGTCACACATACCTTGACCTACTTCATCTTCGGTCTCGTTATGTCCAATGTTTTTGATTATGCGCGTCTTTTCCAACAGGACATCATCAAGGATTTTATGCGTCCCATTGACTCATCCTATGTGCTTGCTGGCCCCTTTCTGCAACCGCTAAGAGGACTCCTATTCGCTATTGCATTGTGGCCTATCCGAAACCTCATTTTGCAGAAGAAGCATGGTTGGCTCATTCTATGGAATATCCTGGTCATGGTTGGCATTCTCTCCACCCCAGCAGCAGCCCCGTGTTCCGTAGAGGGCGTCATTTACTCTAAACTTCCTCTCTGGTATCATCTCCTCGGCTTGCCAGAAATCATGCTGCAAACGTTTATCTTTTCCCTGGTTCTGGTTCGGTGGGACAAGAGGCAAGATCAGAAAACGAAAGGCCCTGAGGAGCAACCAGCCACCCCTTCTCTGTTATCCGAGATAATGAAAGCCGTAATGACCGGGTGTTTCGCATACATAGGCTATGCCATTGGCGGTCTCTTAAGCGTCGCCATTGCTGGCATCGAAGTTGACATGGACGCCGCTGCTACTGACTTGAGAACTCAAATGATGTTTGTGGTCGCGTTCGCCGTCAACGTGATTGTGGTCTTTTTCATCTCCAGGCAATGGCTGAAAGGTAAGATTTCGATATGGCTGATATTTGCTCTCTTCTGGGGGATAGACACAGTTGTTCCATTGTTGTATCAACTGGTCTTCACCGCGCCATCACCGTTACACATGGCGTTACTGCTTGGCTTTTTCCCGGCGGTGATCATTGCAGTGAGCATATACCTCAACTACAAAAGACCAGTATGAGCAACACAAATCACGACTACAGATTGAGGGCAACGTTAAGGAGAGTATGACCGAGAATCCGCTGATTACCCTCATCACCCGGGAAATGAGCCTCACCCTGGAGCAGGTGGCTCGCACGGCGGCCTTGTTGGATGACGGCAACACCGTGCCTTTCATCGCCCGCTACCGCAAGGAGGTCACCGGTTCGCTGGACGAGACGCAGATACGGCGCATCCAGGAGCGGCTGGCCTACCTGCGCAACCTGGAGGCCCGCAAGGACACGGTGCTCCGGAGCATCGCCGGGCAGGATAAACTTACTCCGGAACTGGAAGCGGCCATCCGCGCCGCCACTACCCTTCAGCAAGTGGAAGATCTCTACTTGCCCTACCGTCCCAAACGTCGCACACGGGCAACCCTGGCCCGCGAGCGGGGCCTGGAGCCTCTGGCCGAGATGGTTCTGGCCCAGGAGGTGACCACCGGCACGCTGGAGCAGCACGCCGCGCCTTTCCTCTCCGACCAGGCGCCCACCGTGGCGGATGCCTGTGCCGGGGCGCGGGACATCGTCGCTGAGCGGGTGGCCGAGGATGCCGAGGGGCGCCGTCGGGTGCGCCAGCAGACCCACGAGCAGGGGTTGATCGCATCTACGCTGGCCGATCCCGCCGCCGACCCCCAGGGCAAGTACCGGCTCTACCACGAATACGCTGAACGCCTGGGCGCTGTCCCCCCGCACCGTGTCCTGGCCCTCAACCGTGGCGAGCAGGAGGGAGTCTTGCGGGTGAGGATCCAGGCCCCCGACGAGAAGTACATCGCTGCCCTGCAGAGACGTTTCGTCGCCAGCCCTGCTTCCATCTTCGCCGAACAGGTGCGCCTGGCCGTGGCCGACGGGTATCATCGCCTGCTGGCCCCGGCCATCGAGCGGGGCCTGCGCCGCACCCACAACGAGACAGCCGGCGAGCACGCCATCCGGGTTTTCGCGACCAATCTGCGCCATCTGCTCCTGCGGCCGCCTCTGCGCGGGCGCACTGTCGTGGGTATTGACCCCGGCTATCGCACCGGCTGCAAGGTGGCCGTGGTGGGCCCCACGGGCAAGGTACTGGACACGGTGACGATCTACCCCCACGAGCCGCAGCGAGACAGGGAGGAGGCCAAGGCTATCCTCAGGCATCTCATCGAGAAGCACAGCGCCGAAGTGATGGCCATTGGCAACGGGACGGCCTCGCGGGAGACGGAAGTCCTGGCCGCCGAGGTGATCGATGAACTGGGCCGCTGCGCCTACGTCATCGTCAGCGAGGCCGGTGCGTCGGTGTACTCGGCCAGCGAGTTGGCCCGCCAGGAACTGCCTCACCTGGATGTCTCCATGCGTGGTGCGGCATCCATCGCCCGCCGCTTGCAGGACCCCCTGGCCGAACTGGTGAAGATTGAGCCCCGCTCCATCGGCGTGGGTCTCTATCAGCACGACGTAAATCAAAACCATCTGGCCCAGGCCCTGGACGCGGTGGTGGAGTCGGTGGTCAACTACGTGGGGGTGGATGTGAACACTGCTTCCCCGGCTCTGCTGCGCTACGTGGCTGGCATCAACCGGAGGGTTGCGGAGAACATCGTTGCCTACCGGGACGAGCACGGCCCCTTCCGCACCCGGCGGGGGGTCCTGAAGGTCAAGGGGTTGGGGGAGAAGGCTTTCCGGCAGGCGGCTGGCTTCCTGCGCATCCCCGATAGTGACTATCCCCTGGACAGTACTTCCATCCACCCTGAGTCCTACCCGGTGGTGGAGCGGCTGTTCATTCTGATGGAAGTGCGCGGCGATGAGCCAGACCTGGCAGAGCGAGTGCGCCGTCTGCGGGACGAGCACGACTTATCTACCCTGGCCGAACTGCTGGACGTGGGGGAGCCTACGCTGGCCGATATTCTGGAGGCGCTCAGCCGTCCCGGGCGCGACCCCCGCGACGAGTTGCCCCCGCCCATCCTGCGGCAGGACGTACTGAAGATCGAGGACCTGCAGGATGGTATGGTGCTCAAGGGCACTGTGCGCAACGTGGTGGACTTCGGGGCCTTCGTGGATATCGGGGTCAAGCAGGATGGGTTGGTGCACGTCTCGGAGATGGCCGATCACTACGTGCGCGATCCCCTGGAGGTGGTCTCGGTGGGCGATGTGGTGGACGTGAGGGTGATCAACGTGGACGTGGAACGCGGGCGCATCGGGCTGAGCATGAGATTGTAGGGGAGGAACGAGTCCAGATGGTGAGAGGCAGGCGGTTTCCGTCTTGACGCCGTGTTTGCCTGCGGTTATAATGCAGTTGCAGTACAAACGGGTGATCTTGGCCTGATGAGGAGGTGGTCACTATGGGAGATGTTTTTCTGGAACTCGTAGTCGCCAACATACGCGACCCGCAGCGACAGCAAGAGGTATCGTTCCTTGTGGATACTGGAGCAACGCGAGCCTGGATTCCACAAAAGGTCGCCGATGATCCAGGCATCGAACCTGCTGGAACTGTATCTCTTGAACTGGCCGATGGTAGCATCAAGGAGCTTCCTTACGGTTTCTGCCCCTTTGATTTCGGTGGTGAAACGGTTGCGGGTAATGTTGTCATCGGCCCCCCCGAATGTGAGCCAATCGCCGGGACGCACGTTCTCCAGGACTTCCGCCTCGTCATAGATATGGAGCGACACACGATATCGCGTGGTCGAGCGATGAGGGCTAAATGGGATTCGTAGGACAAGATGCCATCTTGTCCTCCAACATGCCGTTTCGTCCAGGAGGTGAATATGGCAACCATTCGATCTTTCAGAGGTGTACGTTACAACCCGGAGAAGATTGACGATCTGTCCGCCATCATCAGCCAGCCCTACGACCGGGTACGGCATGGATTGCAGGACAAGTACTACGACCTGAACCCTTACAACGTCGTGCGCATCATTAAGGGGAAGGAACAGGCGGGGGATGGTGAGGCGAGCAACGTCTACACCCGCGCGCGGGACACTTACGAGTCCTGGCTGGGGGAGGGTGTCCTGGTGCGGGAGCAGGTGCCCGCTCTCTACGTCCTCCACCAAACGTTCACTCTTCCCGACGGCAGCGTGAGGACCCGCCAGGGGCTGATCACTGCGCTGGAGTTGAGCGAGTTCGACGAGGGCACTGTCCTGCCCCACGAGCGCACGCACTCTGGCCCCAAGGTGGACCGGCTCAACCTGATGCGAGCCACGGCGGTCAACTTCGGCCACATTTTTATGCTCTACCCCGGCGATCGGATCAATGAGTTGCTGGGGGCGGCCATTGAGGGGCAATCGGGCCTCGAGTTGCACGAATTGTTCGAGCATGATGTAGTGCAGCGGTTTTGGGCCGTGACCGCCCCACAGGTGATACAGGCGGTAGTGGAGGAGATGGCCCCCAAGCGGAGTCTGATCATCGCTGACGGTCATCACCGCTACGAGACGGCGCTCAACTATCGGGATGAGATGCGCGCCGCTCATCCCGATGCTCCACCCGATGCTGGCTTCAACTACCGTATGGTGACGCTGGTGAGTATGGAAGATCCCGGGCTGGTGATTCTACCCACCCATCGCCTCATCCATTCCTATGGGCAGATGAGCGGGGCAGAGGTGCTGGAGCGAACGAGGGAGTACTTCGAGGTGACGCCAGAGGAGGACCGGGCGGCGCTGGGGGCGGCATTGGCCCAGGCCAAGCCGTCGCATCCGCGCTTTGGCTTCTACGACGGGACCTACGCTGTACTCACGCTGCGAGACCCGGTGGTGCTTGAGAGATTGCTCCCAGACCGCGCCCCTGGCTGGCGACTGCTCGACGTCTCGGTGCTCCACGAGCTATTCGTTGAGCAGGTGCTGGGGATTGACAAAGGGGCGGTCGAGCGTAAGGAGAACATTGAGTACTTGCGCGACCCGCAGATGGGATATGACGCGGTGGATGGTGGGGAAGCGCAATTCCTGCTGGTGATGAATCCCACGCGAATGGAGCAGGTGCGGGCCTGCACCGCTGCCGACGAGAGGATGCCCCAGAAATCCACTGATTTCTACCCCAAGGTGATCGGCGGGTTGGTGATGATGCCCATCGGCGCGGAAGAGCGGCTGTAGCGCCGCGCA
This sequence comes from Anaerolineae bacterium, assembly GCA_016783285.1. The sequence continues at coordinate 6,374 of JADHWW010000032.1, read as the reverse complement.
AGACGCGAAGCAGCCCCGGTGGTCAAGAGCCGCCGCTGGGGCTGGATGACGAGTCCTTCGTGATACTTGCCTCCGCTGCCGAAGTGGCGCGGAAGGCATGTGCCAGCACGGCGACAGTGGTCTGATTCCCGCGTACAACCTTGCTCTGGCCCGAAACGGCGGTCGCAGAGCGCCTTGGAGCATCTGGCTGAGACATGTTTCTCGTTGCTGGTGGAAGGAATGAAGATGGCAAAAGGCGCGAAGATTGTGGTTGCTGGCGCATTGGGCGAGTGCGTCCACGTGGCCGGCGTGATGAACTTCCTGCGACTGGCCGAGGCCGCCGGCTGGCACACTGTGTTTCTCGGCCCGGCGGTCCCGGTCAAGGAGGTTCTGGAGGCCGCCCGGCTCAAGCAGGCCGACCTGGTGGGCGTCTCCTACCGGCTGACCCCAGAGACCGGCGAGCGGTTGCTGGCCGATTTTGCGGAGGAAGCGGACGATCTGCGCGCTGCCGGCGTGCGCTTCGCTTTCGGCGGGACGCCGCCGGTGGCCGAGCGTGCGCGGGCCATTGGCTTCTTCGAACGCGTGTTCGAGGGTGGCGAACCAGCCGAGGCAGTACTGGCCTACCTGAAGGGCCAGTCCCACGGCGCGCTCGCCGAGGCTGACTTCCCCCAGACGACCGTGGAGCGCATCGCCTGGAAGGCTCCCTTCCCGGTCATCCGCCATCATTTCGGTCTACCGACAGTGGAAGCCACCCGCGATGGGATCGCCCGTATCGCTGAGGCCCAGGTGCTGGATGTCGTCTCGCTGGGCATTGACCAGGATGCCCAGGCCAACTTCTTCCATCCAGAGCGGCAGAACCCGCGCCGCCGAGGGGCGGGCGGGGTACCGGTGCGCAGCCCCGACGACTACCGGGCCCTCTATACTGCCAGCCGGCGCGGGAACTTCCCCCTCATGCGCACCTACTCCGGCACCGACGACTTCGTCCGTCTGGCCGAGATGTACGTGGAGACCATTTACATCGCCTTCTGCGCCATCCCTATCTTCTGGTTTAACCTCATGGACGGTCGTGGCCCCTGGGACCTGGAGGGTTCCATCCGCGAGCACCAGAAGGTGATGGCCTGGTACGGCGAGCGGGACATCCCGGTCGAATTGAATGAGCCGCACCATTGGGGATTGCGCGATGCGCCCGACGTGATTTTCGTCGTCTCGGCTTATCTCTCGGCCTACAATGCCCGCGCATTCGGCGTGCGCGACTACATCGCCCAGATGATGTTCAACAGCCCGCCGGGTCTCTCCGACGCGATGGATCTGGCGAAGATGCTGGCTTGCCTGGAAATGATCGCGCCGCTCTCGTCTCCCTCCATTGATGGGGGAGGGTCGGGGAGGGGGACTGTCCGCATCTGGCGGCAGACGCGCACTGGGCTGTTGAGTTATCCGCTGGACCCGGACGCGGCCCGCGCTCACCTGGCGACCAGCATCTACCTGCAGATGGCGCTGCGTCCTCACATCGTCCACGTGGTCGGCCACACCGAGGCCCACCACGCCGCCACCGCCAGCGACGTGATCGAGGCATGCAAACTGGCCCGCCGGACGATCGAGAACGGGCTCCGCGGCCAGCCGGACATGACGGCCGACCCCGCCGTTCAGCAGCGCAAACAGGAACTGATCCGCGAGGCCAAGGTCACGCTGGCGGTCATCCGCGGGCTGGCCGGGCCAGACGTGGCAGATCCGCTCACCGACCCGGTCACCCTGGCGCGGGCGGTGACAGAGGGAGTGTTGGATGCGCCCCATCTGCGCAACAATCCCTTCGCGCGCGGGCAAATCGTCACCCGCATAGATCCGCGTGGGGCATGCGTGGCGGTGGACCTGGCCACGGGGCGTGCGCTTTCGGAGGAGGAACGGCTCGTCGGCAACAGGCTGCTGGCATGATGACACGGTCTGCATGATAGTTTGGACGCGAAGATACCGTATTTCCACGGGATACCAGTTACAAGGTCACTGAGAGGAGAGAATGAATGAACAAGGAGACGCGTTATACAGTGATTGGCGCGGGTCACGGCGGCAAAGCAATGGCGGCGGACCTGGCTGCCAAAGGCTTCACAGTAAATCTCTACAACCGCACCGCCGAGCGCGTCAGTGAGATCGCTTTGCGCGGCGAGATTGACCTGGAGTACGAGAGTGGCGTCTCCCGCTGTTGCCGCCTAGCGGTCGTCACCTCTGATATCGCAGAGGCGCTCGACGGTGCCGACGTGGTCATGGTTGTCGTGCCCGCTTCGGGTCACCGGGATATCGCTCATAGTTGCGCTCCCTACCTGCGCGATGGCCAGATCGTGATACTCAACCCAGGCCGCACCGGTGGGGCGCTGGAGTTCCGCCAGATTCTCAACCAGGCGGGCTGTGCCGCCGACGTCGTCGTGGCCGAGGCTGGCACCTTTGTCTTCGCCAGCCGTAGCACCGGCCCGGCCCAGGCCCGCATCTTCCGTCACAAGAACACCGTCCCCCTGGTTGCCCTGCCGGCCACGCGCACAGGTTATGTACTGGAGACGGTGTGTGATGCTTATCCCCAGTTTATTCCTGTCCCCAACGTTCTCCATACCAGCCTGGACAACATGGGGGCGATCTTTCACCCGGCGCTGACGCTCCTCAACGCCGGGTGGATCGAGCACACCAAGGGAGATTTTCAGTTCTACATAGACGGTGTTACCCGCTCCATTGCCCACGTGCTGGAGGTGCTGGATCGGGAGCGGGTAACCATCGCGGCTGCGCTGGGGGTGCGCGCTCGATCGGCCTTGAGATGGTTGGATGATGCCTATTCAGCGAAAGGGGAGACCCTGTACGAAGCGATACAGGCCAACCCGGGTTACCAGGGGATCAGAGCGCCGCGCAGCCTGCGCCATCGCTATATCTTTGAAGATGTGCCCTTTAGCCTGGTGCCGTTAGCCTCGTTGGGTGCCCAGTTCGGTGTGGACACCTGGGCGGTTGATGCGATGATCCGGCTGGCTTGCGTGACCCACGGCACCAACTACTATGAGCGGGGGCGCACGGTGGAAGATATGGGTTTGAAAGGGCTGCGTGTCGGTGAGATCAGGCGCTATGTGCAAGATGGCCGAGTCGACTCGGTATATCCGGCGACGAATCAACAGGCTGAGTACGGGTCGGGAGACTGAGAGTGCGTCTCAAGAATCAGAAGGGTCTTAGTCCTCCCGCACGAACCTTTCGTAAGCACCCTGCCATAGAGTCGGTTTGCGGGTCATCTGCTTGATCTTGATGTCGGCGAAGTGGGGCATCAGCCGGGCCAGGACGGACGGAAGTTGATCCCACCGTTCGGCAAGGTCTCCTGACCGCCGCCGCTCTTCGCTGGTCCCACCGATGATGGCGCTCAATTCGTCGGTGATGGGTTCCAGCCAGCGCCACTTCTCGCGAAAGCGCTCGGCTTTCATGTAATAATCACGCTTCTCCCAGGCATCAATGGTTTGGTCAACGGTGTCGGCGATGGAGTGCAGGGAGGAGACGATGAGGGCAGCCAGGTCTTTAGCCTCGCCGTCCAATTGTGGCTTCTGGCTCAGTCGCCGCAGCGCCTCGGCGATAGTACGGCGATGTTGGTTGCGGATTTTGCCCGGACTTTGGGTATTGATGATTCGACTCAATATATATGCCTCACGTTTCACGCTATTGGTATCGCCCGATGGCGTTGAGGAGACTGCGGTCCATCATGCCCCGCAGCAGAGGGTGTTCGACGAGCATACCCCCCTTGAGCGCGGCGGCGGCGACCAGTGCCCACAGAGCCACTTCTTCTTCCTCGTAGAGTTGGGCCAATAGCCATGCCTGGCGGCGCAGCCGCTCGGACAGGAGATGGCGATGCTTATCGTCCACTACACCCGCGATGGCCTGGTCAAGCAGAGTCTCGAAAGAGGCTTGGCCCCGATTCGCCTGGCCCCGACGAATCAATTTGCGGTAGCGAGGGACGAAAGGCTCCACCTCGTCAGGATTGAAGAACCAGTAGTCAAATTCTTCCAGCGTCAGAAGCTCCGTACATTCCGCCAGCAGGTTTGCTTGTTGGGACGGGTCGGCGGAAGGCAGGGGAAACTCCTCTATTGAGCGCAGGTCTTTCCCTTCCACCCAGCCCTGCCAGGCTATGAAGGCGGGTGGCAGACGACGATGAGCGTCGAGTGTGACCTGGTAAGCACGGGCCGCCTCGGCGCGGACACGCTCCAGGCTGATGTCCACGAACTCGGCATTGCCAAAGGAGTCTGCCATTTCATTCAGTTCCTTCTCATCTACGACGATGCTGAAGCAATCCTTGATACCTTCGTGGTCATTGAACATCAGGTCAAGGACCTGCAAGTTGCCGTCGGCCTGCTCGCGCGCGATGAAGAGTACTTGGCCGCCGCTGCCGTCTATTGTGCACAGCAGGCAGCAGGCGAGAGGTAGCGGGGAGGTGGTGATCCAGGGTCGGCGTGTATGCTCTTCGTTGGGAGCGCCGATACGCGTCCGAAGCCGCAGCGCCGCGTTCTCGGCGGCATGGCGCACCTGGAAGGAGGAGTCGTATTGGGCGCGTTCCTCCAGGAGAGGGATGACCGCTGGTTCTTTCAGCCGTTCGATAGCATCTATGGCGGCTACGATCACAACGTCGTGCTCGTTGTGAAGCAATGCAGTCAGCATAAGCAGGAGTCGCCGGTCGGCAAGGGGCGCCAGCACATCACGCACGTACAGCTCTGGCATCTCTGGCGGCGCCTCTGTCATCACTGCCAGGAAGGCTTCCACATGGCCTGGGTCTTCGATCGACTCTAGCATCTGACTCATCGAGTTTTTCATCAGCGCGTCGGGGTCGGAGATGGCGCGGCGGAAGGTAGCCGCGTCAATCGGTGATCCCAATGTTTCAAGCGTCTGGATGACTTTCAGTTTCTCTCCGTCGCTGTAGTCAGGTTTGTGCAGCATCCGTCGCAGCGGTCTCACCGCGCGAGGGTCGCCCAGTTCGCGTAGCAGCACGAGCGCCGCGAGGCGATTTTCTTCGTTGGGAGATGCGAGTATCTTCACGATACGAGGCACAGCGTCGTCGGCAAGAACCTGCAACTGCTCGACGATCCACTCACCCTCTTCGATTTTCATCTTGCTGCTGACCAGGCCTTCTGTGAAGCGGGTGATCAGGTCGGAGACTTCTTTCATCTCTTCCTTTTTGCTCATAGGTACACCTCTTGATTTACACGGTAGGGCAACCGCCCCCCTCGTGGCCCTGCCAGACGTGTTGATGAGAATGGCAGTTGCAGTCCGCTACTCGCCTACCTTCATCCGCGTCCCCTCCTGCTCCGGGAACCTCGTCAGCACCGTCGCTTCCATGGGCAGGGTCACTCGCTTGCCTTTCATCAACGCCTCCTCAAGCGACTTCCCGCCCAGGGGGAAGATGGCTATAGGAGTCTCGGGGACGTTGTATCGCTTCTCGACGATGGCCTGCCCCAGCAGGTACCCTTCCGTGTCAATGGAGCAACTGGTGACGTGGCCGATGTGCTGGCCCTTGCGATTGACCACCGGGTCGCATGTGTGTGGCCTCCGCACCCCTTTCTGGTTGACCCGGAAGCGGATCACTTCCCGGGTGAGGCTCTCCTCGCGTGCCAGCAGTGCGTCCCGTCCGACGAAGAAGGGCTTGTGGTACTTGACGTAGCCAGGGAAGCCAGCCTCGATGGGGGAGATGTCGAACGGCCCGGCCAGTTCGTGGCCGTAGAGGGGTAGCCCCGCCTCGGTGCGCGTGGAGTCGCGGGCCGCCAGCCCTGTTGGCTTCACCCCGAAGGGCTCCCCCGCCTCCAGGATCGCCTCCCACAGCCGGGCGGCGTCGTCAGGATGGACTAGAATCTCGTACCCCCACTCCTCGCCGCAGTAGCCGGTGCGGGTCACCACCAGTGGCAATCCGGCCAACTCGCACTCGATCAGGTCGGTACGGCGCACCCGGGCCAGCGCCGCTTTGACCTCAGGATCGTCGGTCAGCGCCTGCAGCGTCGGCAAGGACGCTGGTCCTTGCAGCGCCAGGTCTCGTTTCTGCCGTTTCCCCGCCGCCGGGTCCTTCAGGTTGCGCAAGGTCGCCCGCGCTTCCACCTGCACCCACGGGCGATCCCGGTCAATGACGACCCGCCGCTCGTTCACCGCGTTCAGCCAGTCCCAGTCCTTCTCCTCGTTGGAGGCGTTGACCACCATCAGGTACAGGTCCGCCCGGCGACGGTAGATCATCACGTCGTCAATGACCTTCCCGTCGGGGTCGAGCAGGTAGCCGTAGCATGACTGGCCGTCCTCCAGCCAGGCGGCGTAATTGGATAGGACCGTGTCCAGGAAGGCAGTGGCGTGAGGACCTTCGATCTCACAGGCCCCCCTGTGGGCCACGTCGAAGAGGCCCGCTGTTTCCCGCA
>JADHWW010000133.1 GCA_016783285.1 Anaerolineae bacterium | reverse complement strand
GCGGGTTGCGGCGTCCAAGCATAGCCTATTTCTCCCTGCGTGTGTATGTGATCGGTGACATATTCCACATTGTACCACACATTGCAGGAACGTGCAAATACTGCAACGTTGCTAGAAGGTTTTTCAGCACTCTCCTAGGCTGTCCTTTGCTTTCTTCGGGGTCAACGGTGAGGTCTTCTGTGCGGATAGCCTGTGGGAGGATGCCCGCCGAGATGTACAGGATATGGGAAGCATTGGGCTATTCTCTACAATAGATATGATGTTTGAGGCGGTGCTTTTCGCCAGGCGATACTATCCAGCACTTGGATACGAAGGCACAGTACAGGTCCGCTACTCACAGGAAAGCTCGGTGCCTCGGGTGCTGGAGATGGATTCGAGAGGCCACTGGCCTCTCCATTCAGGGTATTATAACGACCTGGCAATTCCTGTGACTGCTGAGCGCACAATCAGAACGGATGCCGACCTGGGAAGCCTGGAGGAAGTTACCAAGGATATGATGATCGAGTTCTTCTGGTACTTTCATTTTGACTTTGACAGAGAGAACGCGACCTCATTTCTGGAATATGTGAAGGAGAAGCGAGTTCGCATTCCCAAGGATTTGCTCTCAGAACTGAAGAACACAGGCGGACACAACTGACCCGAATCTCGGTACCTTTCCCATCGTGCGGCGGAAGGATAAGGAGCGGTGGGGGGAGTATCGGACGAAGCGGTTGGTGTTGAGCAGATTTGACAAGTACGCCAGCGCGTCATGGTTGTAGGTACCAGCCCTCAATGCAAGCTGAGAGTTCTTGGCCGGCGCGCCTTGAGAAGAAAAAGGAGATGGTCATAGATGAATGAGATCAAGCAGCTAACGGATTTCTTTCCCACGTATCGCATCGTTCGGCACTTTTTGCGCGGCTTGGACGGTGTTCGCAACCCTCTATTCCGTAGCACCTGGTCCAGGATTCTGAAGCAACGTGGCACCCGACAAGAACCGGTGGATTGGAGTGATCCCGATGCTTGGATCCCTGGGCGACTCAGCGGCGAGGGGCGGGCATTGGCCCTGCGGATTTGGCGTGAGTCAAAACGCGAGTTGACCCCGCGCTATGTGCGTGGGTCTTGGGACCTCACGACAAAGCACGATCTGCTCACAAGAGATGCTCAAGACAACCTGCGCGTCACTGAGCGAGGCCAGCGCTTCTTTGCTGAACCAGAGGGGCAGATTGTTGCAGAGATAGATACCTACGAAGGCATATTCACTCTCCTGCGGGTGGTGGCGGAACGTGGTCCTGGCAAACGTGGCGACTTCCTGCCGGACTGGACTGCCTACTGCCGCACTTTCACCACTTGGCACGCTGAAACGTTGATCAAGAGTTCCCTCCGTTTCCGGATGCTCAACTTGATTGACCGAGGATACGTCATCCGTCTTGGACAAGCGTACGGGACCACCGATGCCGGGCTTTCTTACCTCAAGGCCTCTGCCTCCCTGATGTCCGGTTGAAACACGGGGGGAGAAGTCGAGTTACATCCTCGACACCTTCCCCATCGTGCAGCGGAAGGATGAGGAGCAGTAAGGGAGTACGGGGTGAAGCGGATGGTGTTGGAAGCGTATGAAGGGGTTGGAACCACTGACACACTGAGGATAATGAAAGCACTGAAAGTTGAGCGACAGGAATTGTGGGAGGCAGTTAATGTGGTCATTCCGAAATAACCGCCTGCTCGAACCGGTTGACGTCACCGTCGCCAACCTGATGGCCGCGCTGGGCCGCTACCAGGGCCGGCAGGAACTCTATCGGCGCCAGGCTCCACAGGTATTGGAGACGCTGCGCCGCATCGCCATCGTCGAATCTACCGAGGCGTCCAACCGCATCGAGGGCATCGTCGTCCCGCCACATCGGTTCAAGGCACTGATGGCCCAGGCCGTCCCCGAAACATCATCCGGCAGGTGCTTCCCATTCGACAAGCTCACCGCCACGAGCCCCGCCACGAGTACTCGCGGTGGTACTCGCGGTGGCAGGGCAGGCCCGATGGGCGTGAGGTGGTGCGTTTTGTCCCCTTGCCGGCCGGTGAGACTCCCGCCGCGATGGATGAACTGTGCCACTCCCTGGCGACGGCCTGGGAGGGCGAGCAGGTAGACCGGCTGCTGCTCATCAACGGGTTCATTCTTGACTTTTTATGCATCCATCCTTTCCCCGACGGTAACGGCCGCCTGGCCCGGTTGCTGACGTTGCTCCTGCTCTACGCAGCCGGCTACGAGGTGGGGGGATACATCAGCATGGAGCGGATCATTGAGCAGACCAGGGAGACCTACTACGAGGCGTTGCACCGGTCCGGCGAGCGCTGGGACGTGGGGCAGCACGATCTGACGTCCTGGCACCAATATAGCCTGGGCGTGCTGGTCTACGCCTACCGCGAGTTTGAGGAGCGGGTGGGCGAATTAGACACAGCGCCAGGGGCCAAGAGTCGGGCGGTGCGGTTGACCATCGAGACGTTCAGTCCGGGCCAGACCTTTACCATCACAGACCTGGAGCGTGCCTGCCCCAGTGTGAGCCGAGCGACCATCCGGCGAGTGTTGGGGGAACTGCGGGCACAGGGGCAGGTCGAGTGCCTGGGCACAGGGCGCTCGGCACGGTGGCGGAGGCTGTAAACGTGCTCATTCGGCACCCAAATGAGCACGTTAATGGCTCCGTTTGCACGGCGGAAGGATGAGGGCTGTGAGGGGAAGCCCAGGGTGAGCCCTTCGGCTTCACTCAGGGCAGGCCCAGTCGAACCCTATCGGACGAAGCGGTTGGTGTTAGGGGCGTTTGAATCGCTGAGGCCGCTGATGAAATGAGGTCGCTGAGGGTGGACGGCGCAAGTGACGAAAGTGGGGTAGTTTAAGAACTCCCTCTTTGACGACACATGCAGATGAATGGGACACGGATCAACACGGATCGCACGGATAAACACAGAAAGATCAGTGAAAATCCGTCTGATCCGTGGCTATCCGTGTCCTATTTTGAGTTCTTAAATCACCCCGAAAGTGAGAAAAAGGAGCACAAGACCGTTGGACAATTTGAACGATGAACACAATCTCCCTGATGACGTGAAAGCCATCCTGCACCTGCTGGAAACGGATCAAGCCGCCTTTGAGCACATCATCGAACCCCAATTACGACGACAGTATCAGCAGGCGTTGGAGGCACTGTGCGCCGAAATGCACAACCCTGACCGCGAGCGAGAGGTTGTGTGGAAGAAACTGGGCAAATTGAAGACTAGTGGCCGTCCCGCCCCGGAGCACATCCCAACGCTGATCGAACTGGAACGCATCACACGAGAGACCGGCGGCACGGCATACTGCGCCGTAGAGGAAACTGTTTTCAAGGAGATGACCAGCCTGAGCCACCCAGACCTGATTGCTTTCCTGGTGGAAGCCTTTCAGTACCGCCGTCGCTACGACAACTTTGCCGGGCGGCGACGCGAGTACTCAGTTGACATTGTCGCAGTGATCGCTGCTCGCACCGGTGCCCCGGAGGCCATAGCTGCTTTAGGAAAGATGCTAGCCGGTCCCACACCCAAGATTCGCGGCGTGGCGTTGGACATCATCTATGAAGCCTACAAACGAGAAGGCTGCGATATGCCGCCTCCCTTGCTCGATTACTTCTGGCAACTGGGCCGGGACGACCCCGACCAACGTGTGCGTCAGACTGCCCTGGCCTTTCTGCAGCGCCTGGGGCACGTCAGCTACAAAGAGGCGCTGGAATACCTGGAAGGTAGATAAGACGGTCCGGAGTGCGACGAACTGGTCTACACCCTGGACACCTGCGCTTGTTGAGGAGGCAAAACAATGCACCTGGTTCCATTTTTCGCCGTTGACCCCGAGTTGGCAGCGCGAGAGACGCGCGTGCTGCACTTGCTCGTTCCGCAAGATGGGCTACCGGTTGGTTCCTACGGTCTGCTGGAATTCTATTGCCCCGACCCGGCCTGTGACTGCCGGCGGGTGATGCTCAACATCGCGGAGGAGAAGCGACCCAACCATTTCCTGGCCTCCATCAGTTATGGCTTTGACCGGGATGACGAGATGGCCGGGCCATTCCTCGATCCGATGAACCCGCAGAGCAAATACGCCGAGGGGCTGCTTCAACTTGTAGAGGAGACGGTGTTGGCCGATCGTCGTTACGTGGCCCGGCTGGAGCGGCATTACGTGACAGTCAAACAAGCGGCCTCCGATCCCAAACATCCCGCCCATCGCAAGTTGCAAAAGGTGCTGGCGGACGACGCCGCGTCGTTCCCCTTGCCGCGGTCAGTACGCAGGCCACGGGGGAAATCACTGAAACGGAAACGGAAGCCACGGCGCCGCAAGCGAATCAAGAGAAAGAGCGGGCAGAATTGATTTTCTATCCGACTACCGTGCAAAGCTCGGCAGGTGAAAACAGTGAGCGATGATTACAGTGTGGACCATTCAACCGGTTGAAACCTGGGAGCGGCTGCAAACCAGCGGCCGGCTCTACACCGACGGCCGGCGCACCCCGCCGGAACTTCGTTTCGCCTACCGGTGGATGCGTCAGCAGATGCAGTCGCGCATCCCCGGCTACGGCGGCCGGTACCCCTGGTGGGGGTGGGCGCATCCCAAACCCGACCGTTCGGCTGAGCGCTCACGGCAAAGCCTGCGCCGCGCCGGTCACCTGCCCCGGTCCACCCGTGGCGTGCGCCTGAAACTGGAACTACCCGACGAACAAGCCTTACCATCCGACTTCGACGCCTGGCACGCTGTGCTCAACCGAGGCTACCTGGCTCTGGACGAGATCGAGTTCGACGACTTCTATCATCGCTTCGATGCTGCTGTCCCCGATCCCCACGCGTGGCCGCCACCGGAACCCTGGCACGCTGCCATCGTATCCAGTTGGGAGCGCATCTTTGATCTGGACAGATTGGCGGCCGACCCGGATTGGTGGGGGCCGGTGACCTACGTCCAGGTGACCTTCGAGTGTCTACGGTTGGAGGATGTGCGGCACGTGGATTACTTCGTGGCACGATAAGAACCTGGGAGCAGAGGGCTTCCCAATGGAAGAATGTATGAAGGGAGACGTGACAACTCAAGTTGATTTGACAGGGCTATCCGCCGATCAAACGGTGAACGACCTGTGCTACGAAATCCTGCGACGCGCCGGGGAGCCGATGCACTACCGCGACGTCGCCTCCCTCTTGCTGCAGGTCAAGCCGCTGGAAACCAGAACGCCCGAAAACTCGGTCTACTCGCGGATGCTCACCGACGACCAGGACCGGTTTGCGCGCGTGGGGCCGGGTGTTTTCGGCTTGCGTACCGTTTCGGATCAAGCCGAGCCACCTCCACCCGCTTCAACAGCGAGCCAGCCCGAGCGGAAGGTGCGCATACCGCTTTTCCCACTCTACAGTGAGATGGCGCTCTTGCTACCGATCCTCGACGGTCAACCACGCGCTTATCTGCAGGGTCTCTTCAGCCAGATCGCTGAGTTGCGTGGCACGCCGCAAGAGCCTCAAGACTGGACCGCGCCCGACGAGTGGATTCCCCAGAGGCTTTCTGGCACTGAGCAACAGTTGGCGATGGCTATATGGAAGGGTTCCAAGCGCCAGGTCAACCCGCGCCATACTCGCGGACATTGGTACCTGGCCAAGGGATACGATCTACTGGCCGAGGAGCAAGACGAGATTCTGCGACTCACTGCACGTGGTCAGGACTTTATCCAGAACCCCAGCGGCGACACCGTCCAACTCATTGACCGTCAGGAAGGGCTGATCAAACTCCTATCTATTGTAGCCGAGCGCGGGCCGGGCCGCCGAGGAGATTTCCTGCCCGAGTGGTCCCGTTACCTGCAAGCCGTTTCCAACTTTAACAGTGACAGCACTTTCAAAGACACTTTGCGCCGGCGTCTGCTGAACCTGGTGGACCGCGAGCTGGTCGCGCGTAGCGGCATTACGTACCAGATTACTCAGTCCGGCTTGGACCACCTGGAACGGGTCGGCGTGGACCAGACGTGGATCCAGGCACCGCCTGAGGAGCTACCTCAACTCTACGACCTTGCGAACCAGCAACGCCAGACCATTCGTGAGCAACTCGGGAATCTGCTGTCTGAGATGGATCCCTATCAATTTGAGAACCTGATCCGGCGTTTATTGGAGGAAATGGGATACCAAGGTGTAGAGACCACCTCGCCAGCGAATGACAAAGGCGTAGATGTGGTAGGTGATATCGAAGTCGGCATCACGTCGGTGCGGGAAGTCGTGCAGGTCAAGCGACACCGTCAGAACATTCAGCGACCCGTTCTGGACGCGCTGCGTGGATCGCTGCACCGCTTCAGCGCTGTACGGGGGACGATCATCACCACGAGTGGTTTTTCCAAAGGGACGCGCGACGCTGCCTTTGAACGGGGTGCGCCACCCATCACGTTGATTGACAGCGGCAAGCTGGTTGACCTGCTTATCGAGCACGAGTTAGGCGTGCGCAAAAAGGCTATCGAGATACTGGAGTTGGATGAACAGGCGCTGCTTAGCGAGGGGGAAGAGACCGAGTAGAGGTACAATGAACGTTGCCTGTGTCTCAGTCTTGAAACACGAATGGCATGAAGGGACGAAGTGCACGAATGGCGGAATGTAGAATAGAACAATAGACGGGAGGCATCTTGTGACAAAGACTCTCCAAGACATTTTGAAGCGCCGCCAGCAGGAAGAATTCGTCGGGCGGGAGGAGCAACTGGCCTTCTTCCGCCGCAACCTGCGCTACGAGCCCGACGACAGACGTCGCCGCTTCGTCATCAGCGTCTCCGGACAGGGCGGCGCGGGGAAGACCTGGCTCCTGCGCCGCTTCCGCGATGGGTTTGAGGTGCGCATCACCCGTCCTACGTCGGAAAAGGCAGATGGCTACCTGAACCGGATTGACTTCTATGCCCTGACCGAGGTGGAAGCAGACTATCCCTGGAAACGGTACGACTCCGATTGTGAGCAACGTTTTCCACCACGCCCAATCTCCCACCCAGGCGCTGATTTGTGCGCAGTCCTATCCCAGGCTCCAGCGGGTAGAACTGGCGGTGGTGGATAGTGGGCGCGGTATTCCCGCCAGCCTGGGCCAGAATCCGGAGTTGGCCGGGCAATTCGCCACCGCCGCCGAAGCGATTGAACTGGCAGTGAGGCCGCATGTGACGGGTCGGCCGGATTACAACACCGGCGAAGGCCTCTTCTTCACCCTGGAGTTCATAAAGGCCAACGGGGGTGACGCCCGTGTGCACTCACAGGCCGGACGTCGTCCGCGCCGCGCTCCACGACCTGGAGATGATCCGTGCGGCGGGCATCGAGGGCCTGGAGCCTGTCTTCGAGCTACTGGAAGGTGCGTTGGAGATCAAGGGGAAAGACGGAGATCAAAGGTGAGGTCAGGGCCATTGAGGTGAGCGTAAAAATGGTTGAGGACATCACGGCCCAGGAGGGCGTAGTCCTCGGGGATGAGGATGACTTCAAGACGGCGAAAGCGTGCCTGGGCAGCTTCAAGAGTGATGAAGTAGGTCTTTACGCTTGCCCGAGTACCATCGTAGGTCTCTGCTAGAATGGTGCGGGCTGCCAACAGTTCGAGTTCGCCTGCGACAACCTGGGGGATAGCCGATAGATCAGCGCCCGTGTCCAGCTTGGCCGGAACGCGCCGGGACATCTCGGGCGACCGAGGGTGATAGACGAGAACATCAAGAAAGGGTGCCGGAGGCTGAACGCCCTGGTCATACGACCACATCAGCGGACTACCTTGCGGTGCGGGAACTTGTAGATGCGAGGTATTTCCTCAACTCGTTGCACGTAACATGGGACATAACCAAACTGGTTGTAGACGGCGTCGAGCGTCTCTGCGATGTCGGTTCCGACCTGGACCACCTGACCCTGGTAGATGGCCACCACTTCGTCCCGGTGGGTGCGCAACAGTTCGGGCTTCATGCGCTCAAAGGCGGCCTGTTCCCGCTCAAATGCTTCCATCTGCGCCTGATGATGGCGATCCCGTTCTTGGGCTTGTCGCCAGGCACGGAAGGCTTCGTATTCGGCGATGGGCACTAGGGCAGCCACCGGCTGGCCGTCTTGCTCCAAGACTACCGACTCGTGCAGAGTTTTTTCGTCTACAGTCAGTGTGTAGGGTGCTTGGGTTTCGCGGAGCACTATCTTTTGGATGTTTTCTGTCCGCTTCATCGCCCATAACCTCGCGGATGATTGTAACATGGGGAGGTGTCTTGGTCAAGCCCAGCGTGATACGCTCACAGGCGCTGGCCGAATACCGGCAAGCGCTGGAAGGTCCGCGCCGCGCCCGGTGTCGTCCAAGACGCGCTCCGCGACCTGGAGTTGATCCGCGCGGCGAGTGTGGAGGGCCTGGAGCCCGTCTTTGAATTACTGGAGTCCATACGAGAGGTTCAGCACGATGACCCACGAGACCCCTAAATCACCCGAGACGCGCCCCATCGCACACACGCAGCCTGCCTCCCGACGGCTAGACCTCTTCATCACCCTGTCAGGTTTGCTTGGCCTGGCTCTATTCCTGGCTTTCTATGACCAGGCCTTCCCCTCAGCCGCCATTGATCTGGAGCTCGCCCGCGCCGAGATCGCGCAGCACGCTCAGGCCCACCTCGAGTCCCAAGGCCATAGGCTCGACGAGTACCAGTTTGCGCTCACGTTTACAGGCGATTCCTGGGCTTCCTACTACTTGCAGCGCACCTTGGGTGTCCCCGACACCAACCGGCTCATCCGAGAAACCCAGGTACCGATATGGTACTGGCGCGCCCGCTGGTTCCGCCCCCTCCAGAAAGAAGAATTCCTGGTTTACCTGGCACCAGACAACGGTCAGGTGATTGCGCTGTTTCACACACTGTTGGAAGATGCGCCAGGGGCCAGTCTTTCACAGGGAGAAGCCCGAGCGTTGGCACAGGATTACCTGGCCCAGGATCGAGGCTGGGATCTGGAAGATTGGGAGGAGATCTCCGCTTCGAGCAATGAGCGTCCCGGTGGGCGTACCGATCACAACTTCGAATGGAAACGGTGCGATTGGGATGTGGGGGAGAGCGAATTGCGGCTGGCGGTGACCGTGCAGGGCGGCGAGATAGGCCGCTACGACTACTGGCTCAAAGTACCGGAGGCCTTCCAGCGCAACTCCGCCCAACAGCGAAATGTGGCCGGGTTCATCAGTGGCTTGAGCTTTGGCACAAGTTTTGTGCTCTTTGGGTTGCTGCTCCTCCTGGCGCTTTGGAAAGCCAGATGGCAAGCACCTGTATCTTTTTCCACTGCCATCGGCCCAGCGCTGGCAGTGGGCATAGTCGCCGTCCTGGCCGGGGTGAATGAACTGCCGCTGGCCAAAGCATGGTATGGCACCACGGAGAATTATGCCCTCTTCTGGCTGAGGCGAGGATTCTTCACAGTGGCCTGGGCGCTTCTCAACGGTGTGATGGTGTTGCTGCTGTGGTACCTGGGGCAATGGCTGAGCAAGCGAGTGTGGCCCCGGCAGGACAGAATCCTCTCTCGCCGGGGGGATCGGTGGCGCTTGCTGGCCCGTTCCGGTTGGCGGGGGCTGATGCTGGGGCTAATAATGGCTGGCTATGTCGTGTGCTTCTACCTGGTGACGACACGGTTCTTAGGAGGCTGGACGCCCATGAGCCCGAATTACACCAGTGCCTACGCTACGCCGTTGCCCTTCCTGGGGGCGTTGGAGACCGGTCTCTTGCCAGCGATGTGGGAGGAGTTAATGTTTCGGCTGCTACTCATCTCCGGTGTCCTCTGGTTTACCCGGTCCTTCACCAGGCTTCCTGAGGCTGCCTGCCGTTTGCTGGCGCTGCTGGTACCGGGCGCGCTTTGGGGTTTTGCGCACCTGAGCTACGTCCGCGATCCCCTGTACCTGCGCGGAGTTGAACTGACCCTGGCGGCAGTGTTGCTGGAGGGGCTTTTCTTCCTGCGGTTTGACCTGACGACGACGATCGTGGCCCACTTTGCGTACAATGCCGGGCTGGGAGCGTTGCCCTTGCTGCGCTCTGGGGAGCCATACTTTGTGGCGTCAGGGCTGGTGGTCATCGGAGCCATGCTGGCTCCGATGATTCCTAACGCAGTAAAGGAGATCCGGTGCAGGCTGCGCGGCGAGACGCGTGACGTCGTGCGACCCTGGGTCAGACCGGCAGGCCCTGTGGACCTGGAGGCTTTGGCGGCTCTCCCCACCGAAAGGCTGGACTGGGGCGCATTACTGGACAGTCCAGGAGCAGTGGTGCTTTGCCTACAGGCTGGCGAGGAGATCGCGGGTGTCGCGGCCGGGCAGATCACGACTGAGACAGAGGGCAAGGTATTGGCGGTTCACGTCACGCCATCGTGGCGCAGGCGATATTGGGGCAGTGAGCTGATGGAGATGCTGCGTACTCGCTTACAGGAGCAAGGAGCCAGCTCAGTCCAGGCCGAAGTGAGCGTCGACGACAAAGTAGGGATGCGTTTCATGACCAGCCAGGGCTGGAAGCTTGCAATGGTGGTCTTCAGTTGGCCGCCAGAACCACCTTCCATTCCCGGTTGGCGAGACGTATTGAGGAAACTCAGGGTCGTGCGCAAGGCGAAGCAGGCAGCAGGTGATGAACAGCAAGGGCCGGAGAAGATAGATGAGCGCTGAACTGCCGCTGCTGGAATCGGCACTCCTACCTCAACTGACCGAATCTGACATCCGCCGCTGGATCGGCGAGCGCTCGTTTGGGCGCGGTCAGGGGTACTTCCGGCGCGGCCACATCCTCAACCCACGCCGCCAGGGAGACACGCTCAAGGGTCGCTGCCTGGGCTCCCGCCCCCAGCCTTACCACGTGGAGGTGACATTGGGACAGGAAGGGATTGTCGCCGGCGAGTGTTCCTGTCCGGTGGGAGGAGGCGGCCACTGCAAGCACGTCGCCGCCCTGCTCCTGACCTGGCTGCACCAGCCCGAGGCCTTCCTGGGGGTAGAGGAACTGGAGACGGCCCTGAACCGGCGCAGCAAGGCGGAACTCGTCGCCCTTATCCGCCGGATGGTGGCTCGCTACCCCGACCTGGAGACGCTGTTGGAACTCCCCATTATCGATGAGGCAGAGGCACCGCCGCCTGTGGACGCGGACGTCATCCGGCGGCAGGCGAGCAGCGCCTTCTACGGAGTTGGGTACGACGAATGGGGAGCGACCTACGGCATCGCCCAGCGACTCCTGGAACTGGTGGAGATCGGCGACGATTACGCCGAGCGAGGGGGCTGGCGTGACGCAGCGACGATCTATCAGACCGTGGCCCAGGAGACTCTGGATAACTACGGAATGGTGCAAGACGAGGAAGGGGATCTGAACGGGGTCGTCAACGCGTGTGTCGAGGGGCTAGGGGAGTGCTTGAAAGCGACGGAGGACCCCATTCAGCGGGAGGCCCTTCTGCGCGCCCTGTTCGACGTCTACCGCTGGGACGTGGACTTCGGGGGTGTTGATATGGGGTACCAGGCCCCGTCCATCATCCTGGAGCAGGCCACGCCGGAGGAGAAGCAGCAGGTCGCCGGGTGGGTGCGCGGGGCCTTGCCCACGGGCGACTCCTGGAGCGACAACTACCACCGGCAGGTCTACGGCGGCTTCCTGCTAAGTCTGGAGGAGGACGGGCTAGACGACGAAGCCTTCCTGCGCCTCTGCCGCGAGACGAAACGATGGCGCGATTTAACAGATCGGCTCCTGGCGCTGGATCGGGTGGAGGAAGCAATCGCCGTGGCTCGCGAGGTGGGTGACTACGACCTGCTCCGGTTGGCCGATCTCTTCGTCTCCCACAGCCACGCCGACCTGGCCGAGCACCTGATCCGCGAGCGGGTGAGGACCAGCCAGGCTTGTCCCGAGGGTCCGGCCCGAAGGAACAGCCGTCTGATCGTGTGGTTGAAAGAGCGAGCACAAGAGCAGGGCGACCTGGAGGAAACCCTGACTCTGGCGAAGACACTGTTCTGGCAGCGCCCTGCCGTGCCGGGCTATCAGGAGTTGAGAGACCTGGCCCGGCTGCTGGAGCGGTGGGAGAAACTGCGGACAGCGATCCTGGCCCGCCTGGCCGACGAGCGGCAATACCATCTGTTGACCGAGATTCACCTGGAGGAGGGGGAGGTAGACCGGGCGCTGGAGACGATAGAACAGGTGCGTGGTTCGGCGTGGGGATGGGGCGGCGGCCAATTGTCCATCCGAGTCGCCGAGGCAGCGGAGGAGAGCCGCCCCCGGGCTGCTATCCGCATCTACGTGGAGCGAGCCGAACGGCTCATCACGGCCCGCGGGCGGGGCAACTACGCGACAGCGGTCACCTACCTGGTGCACGTGCGCGACCTGTACCATCGCCTGGGCGAGCCGGAAACCTGGCAGGCTCTCATCGCCGACCTGCGGGAGCGTAACCGCCGGTTGCGCGCCTTGAAGGATGAACTGCACAAAGCCGGGCTGTAGCAAGCACATCACCGGCCAGCGCGACGTCTTCCTGACCAGGATACAGGCAGCGCAGAAGTGAGTGAGATGGCATCAAACGACAATATGCGCCTCAAGAGCGCTGGGACGCCATCTGCCCGAGCGTTTCCCACCCCGGCCTGGCAACCAGCAGCAGGAGCAGCGTCATGCTCACCGCCGAGGTCAGGCACCAGGAGCAGGTCGCACCGATGACGAACGGCTCCAGAGAGGTCAGGTAGATCAAGAACGCCGTGCCGAAGGATGTCAGTCCTAACAACGCCACCGGCGTCAGTTCCGCCAACCGCCCATGCCCCAGCCGTCCCCAGGCCCACACAACGAGGATAATTACGTAGCCCGCCACGCCGAGTACCGCGATGGGGACCAAGCCAAAAAGCAGGACATACTCACTCTGCTGCACCGTGTTACAATCGCCTACCGGCCCGCACACCGCTTCCGTGAGCGTGATCTCTACGTAGGCCAGATAGCCAGCCACGCCCAGGCCGAGCAAGCACAGGGCTAACACGGCCCAATCCCACCAGGCCGGCGTGCTCGTTGGCCCGGACCCGGCAGACTTCCGCCCGCGTGGACTCTTCTGCTTGCGCCAGACGCGCACGCCGTCCACCGCCACGTATCCCACGCTCAGCACCATCCCGCACAGCACCCCAATGGATATTGCGTTTCCAGGCATGTCGCGGGCGATAACCTCGCCGATACTGGACGGGACATCCGTCTCGGGCGCCGGCGTGGCGGGTGCGAGCAGACCAGGGATGGCAGGCCAGTCTACGCCACCGGCAGCCAACCCTACCTCAATTAACCCGGGCAACCACTCTGGGATCTCCCGCGACCCAACCAGCACCGCGTCACCGATGATCAACGCCGGCACACCCTGCCGCTCGGGTGGGATTTGGAAGTACTCAACGGCCGCCTTGTAGAGCGCACTCCCCTCAGGGGTATGAGTGTCCACGCCGCCGATCTGCAACTGTTCTCCATACTGCTCCATCAGCGGCGGCAGGACTTCCTCGATGACGTGGTGACAGTGGGGGCAATTCGGCGAGTGGAACAGGATAGCGCGTACTAACGGTTCGCCGTCGTCGGCGCGGACAGGAACGACCACCAATGCCAGCAGAGCAAAGCCCGCGCAAATGAGGAGCAAAAGCCTCCTCATAGACAAAACACTCAGCATCCGCCCTCCAGCCCTACACCGCCACCACGGAGACAGTCAGCCAGGCTGCCAGCGCGACGAAGAGCAACGCCATTCCCAGTTTGACGGTCGCCGCCCGCCGCTGGAGGAAGTGGGTAAACTGCTTGGAACCGGTGCCGTAATAGGCCAGAACGAAGACCACGACCAGCGGCAGGATGAACAACAGATTGTAGAACAGGAGGAAGATAAACGCGCGCACCCGCATCTCAGGTTGGCTCATCACAAAAATGATGGTCGGCAAATAGACCTGGCCCGTGCAGACCAGTTCCAGGAACGAGACCACCAAACCGGTGACGAAAGAGCCTACGACGAAGGCTCGCGATTTGCGCCCCCTGCGAATGACCGCATTGATGCGCATCCGCAGCCCGTGGGGTAGGTTCAGGGTCATGTCGCCGATCTCGCCCCGCCGGGCCTTCAGAAAATCGAGGAAACTGAACACCGCCAACACGGCACACAAGACCCCGGTCAGGCCATAGACCCAACGTCCCAACGTCGTCAGCAGGTCACCCAGCAAGTCAAGTATCTTGTAGAAGCCCAACCCTACCGCCAGGTAGGCCAGAAACACGCCGAGGGTAAAAGCACCGCCCACGGCCAGAATCTCCCGCCCCTTGCGCCCGCTTAGCATCAGATAAGAGACGAAAAAGGTCAACGTGGCAAAGGCACATGGGTTGAGACCATCCACCAAGCCAGCGAAAGCGACGGTGAGAACGCCGAAGGATCTAAAGCGCTCGATGATGCTCTGCTCAGCCTGCTCGGGGTTGAAATCAGCCCACGCTCGCTCCGCGCCGGTGGAGGCGTACCTCTCGGCCAACGCCAACACTGCCTCAAACGTGATGTCGCTGCCGATCAAGTATTCATCGCCAACGAAGAACGCCGGGGTTGCCAGACGTCGCTTCTCCGGCACATCGAAGCGAGCGCCCAGCCATTCCGCCAAAGCAGCGTCTTCCTGAACGCTATACTCCTCAACCAACAACTGCGGGTACTTGCTTTGTACGTACCGGATGTCGTATTCGGCACGGCTGCACTCTTGACAGCCCACATCGTAGAAATAAGCCGCCCGGATCGGTGCAGGCCCCTCACAGACAACCGCATCCTCTGGGCCACAAGCCTCCACCTCCTCCAGTTCCAGGTCAAATCCCAGGCCTGGCCCCTCTACGTCCTCAGCCAGAACGATTCCCTCCAGACCAGGGATGTCGGGCCAGGACGTACCCCCCGCCCCCAGGCAGGTATCGAACAGACAGGCTAACTGCCCGCGGATGGCATCCTCGCCGATGAGCACCTGCCCGTCAATGATCAGCGTCGGCAGCCCACGCTCATCCGGGGTCACGTCGAACATCTCCTCGGCGCAGATCAACATCTCATAGTTAGCCGGATCGGAGACTTCGACCGTTTTGATCTGCACTTGATCGCCGTATTCGGTCTGCAGCGGCGCCAATACCTCATCGATAATGACGTTGCAGTGGAGACAACTCTCAGCGGTGAAATAGACTATCCGCACGACCGGATCACCCTCAGCCCGGACTGTGCACGCCCCCCAGGTGAGGGCCAACGCCAAAATGATCCCGGCCGTCCACAGCCGATATCTCAACCGCATCTTATCTTCCACCCCCTGTCACCATTTACCACGTTCTCGCCTCGTACAGCGGAGTATTATGCCACAACTCGACAGTTGTGCAACTATTCCCCAACTACCCCAACATCCCCCGGATGATGATGTCTACGGCCTCATCCTCATCCAGACCGCGTGCCATCAGCGTCTCCAACTCATTCTTGCTGACGCTGCCAATCGCCGCTTCGTGGGTCACCCGCGCCCGATCGTCGCGCACGACGACGACCGGCACATTGCGCGCCGTCGCCTCCCCGCGCACAATCTCGGTACAGTCCATGTGCCCCACCGCGCCGGGCGCGTTCCCTTCTGCGGTGGTGTAGATCTCGCTGGTGGCCCGGTCGCACACCGCAACTCGCGTCTTGGTCAAACCACGTGCCCCCTCTCCGTTGAGCCGCACCACTTCGTTCACATAGATTTCATCCTCGGCCGATCCGTAGGCCTTGGTGACCAGCTCGACCACACCCCCGGCGACTACGTCCACCTCGAACTGGATCTCCAAACGCCCCACCCGACCGTGTACCAGGCTGAACTCAGACTCCAGCCATCCCCCCTCGTCCACTTGCGCATATGTGGTGGGCAGCACCTCAATGCCGCCAAGGGAGCCATGATAGTGGCCTTCGCTGTAGCGCATCGTCGCGCCCGGCCCGACGTGAATATGCGCCTGCATAACGTGCTTGAGATTCACCGCGTTGGGGAAGGTACAATGCGCCAGGAAGCCCACCTCCGCCCCTTCCCCAATCTCAAACTCGGAGATGATCTCCTGCAGACCCTCAGCGGGAATCATCCCGAAGCACAGATGTACGGGATAGTCAACTTTCGTACCCGGCGCGACCGTGATGCAAGCACGCACACCATGCTCCCGTTCTTCCGCCTCAATGTTCACACCTTCGACCTGATTGACCGCCAGTACTTGATTGCCGCTGATGACGGCGCTGGCGACCCGCGGTGTCTGCAAGACGTCTGGCTTACCGCCAGCCTGCTCGTATGCCTTCAGGATGGCCTCGAACTCTCGGGCCCAGGCTGGGTCGCGCTGCTGCAAGATAGAGGACTTAACGAGAGAAGGTGAATGATTACTCATCGCACACCCCCTCGGCAATCACGCGCTGATAGGTGCCGCCAGCCTCCGCCCCCCAGGGTTGGCTGCCCAGCAGGTTTTCGTGTGGCCGGCACCGCTGCGCGAAGTACTCGCGCACCTCGGCCGGCGTGCCGGTGTTGACGACCGCGCCACCGCACATCAGTGAGGCCCTGTCGGCCACATCAGCCATCTCGTCCCGGTGCGTGATCAAGAGAACAGACATGCCCTCGTCCGCCATACGGCGAATCAACACCGTGATGTCCTCAATGCACAGCACATCAATCCCCGAATCGGGCTCGTCGAGGATGGCCAACCGAGGCCGCATCGCGTAGACCGCCGCCAGCTCGATCCGTTTCCGCTCCCCGCCGGAGAGAGCACTGTTGACCATGCGACCCATATAAGCCAGAGGTGAAAGCGCCACACTCAACAACGCCTCCTCGATCCGCTCCCGCGACGGCTTCTTCATCCCCAGCGCCAGGTAGTCAGCCACAGGCAGCCCCTCGAAGCGGGCCGGCTCCTGCCAGGCCAATGTCAGCCCTAACCGCGCCCGCTCCGTCACAGAGAGACCAGTGATGTCCTGCCCGTCGAGAATAATGCGGCCCTGTTCTGGCTCATATCCGCCAGCGCCCATCAGCGTGAGCGCCAGGCTGGTCTTGCCTGAGCCATTGAGGCCCAGCAGGGTATGCACTTCACCGCGCTGGACAGCCAGGTTGACCCCTCGCAATACCTCCGCGCCGGGCCGCTGAACCCACACGTCCTCCATCTTCAACAACACGTTGTGTTCCATAGGGCGGCCTCCTGCCGCATCTAACATAAGACGTGATGACATCCCGTGCTACAAAATTCTCGCAAACAGCGCAAATGTTGCGTGGCAATTCTATATCACTTTTATTATACCATTCGTGTGTGATTCCGCAATTGCTGTCTCCGCGTTGGCAGTCCTGGCCGTTGAAAGGGAGCCACAGAACTGTTGCGATTCCTCAGTCGCCTTTGAGACTTGTCATAGGACAGATCAAGAGTATAATACTCAGGACGGCGAGAAGCAGAGCACTGGTCATACCTGCAGTAGAACAAGAGCCATGTCCACCCGGAATCCGTTAATGCACCCGAAGCCCAGAATACTCGGTCAGCGGTTCAGTGCGCTTAGAAGAGTGGCCTGCCTGCTGTTACCGGCCCTGCTCGCGGGTCTGATCACCACTTGCCACAACTCCCCCACAGTGACTGAGCAAGTCACACCGCCTTACCTGCGAATGCGCCTCTGTGCAGGGGAAGCACAGTTGCAATGGTCAGACGCTTCCGAATGGATAACGATGGACGGAGAGATCAGCATTGAGGGGAGTGGTCAGATCGTAGCGGATGCGGCAGAGGGTGCTCAGTTCTGCCTTGGCGATGGCAGCACGCTCGAACTGGCACCCAAAGCCGCGATAGAGGTGCGGAACCTGAACATTTCCCCCCGCCTGCAAGTGACGTTACGGGATGGAAGCCTCCTGTTTGAAGCTCAGAGCACATCATACGAGTTCGTCGTGCCCGTTTGCACAGTGACGCTCTTGAACTCTCGCTCTCGGTTCAGGATTGAGATCAACGATGTGATGACCCACCTGGTAGTCGAGGAAGGAGGCATAACCTGCGCTCCTGCGTTGCCGCGCGCGCTCCTCGCTTGCTGGGAGATGTATGCAGTGCCAGGAGAAGAGCCAGAGGTCG
The DNA here is from genome assembly GCA_016783285.1 of Anaerolineae bacterium. Next base: position 2,359 of record JADHWW010000133.1, on the reverse strand, counting down.
CCGAGTTCTGTGATGCCAGTGGGACGGCTACTGTCTCTGCGCTGACCCCCTCACCGAGGCCCGTCACGAGCCCCACCGCCCAGGAGTTTGAGCCGACGGCGACATCTACCCCCTCCCCCACTCTCACACCCACGCACACGCCCACTCTAACGCCTACACCGACACGCAGAGCTGTGATTTCGACCCGCACTCCTACTCCGGTGCCACCGACCGATACTCCAGCACCGCCGCCACCGACTGAGCCGCCGGATGAGCCGCCGGATGAGCCGCCGGATGAGCCGCCGGACGAGCCGCCGGACGAGCCACCACCGCCACCCCGCACCGAGCCACCACCGCCACCCCCGACCGAGCCACCACCGCCACCTCCCACCGAGCCACCGCCACCCCCCCCCACCGACGAGCCGCGGCCTACTCTGGCCTCTGGGTAGTAGACTGACGCCGAAAAAACACGAGCAGCCCGCATCGCGGGATGCAGGCTGCTACATATACCCTCTGGTCACCAACTGCAGTATTTAGGAAATCTCAAGCACTTCTGTTACCGTTTGGTAACCGCTGTAGTATAGAATGGGAATAATGGGGTGATCATCAGATGAAACGGCCCAACTGCGCGTATTGTCTATTGTCACCTGCTGTATGGACACAGACATCGAGGTGCGGGACATGAAAGACAGCAGGAAAGTTCTCATTCAACTCGTGGCTGCACTACTGGTCGGGCTCGCTGGGATGGGGGGCACCCTGCTGCTATTCTTCCAGGGGGCCAATGCTAGACATATGCTCGACCTGGTCAGTCTATCGATCTCAAAGAATCAGAGCGCTGACTCTATCGAAGAGGATCCCGCTGATCTGGCAGTGATCAAGTCTGGCAACCCCAACATAGTGACTGCTGGGGAGACCCTGACCTACACGATTACCGTCACCAATAACGGTCCCGATCCGGCCACGGGTGTCGTCTTAACCGACATCCTGCCACCCGGCGTGACCTGCAACACAGCCACGGCCAGCCCAGGTAGCTGCAACATATTATCAGGCGGCACCGTCACTTGCAACCTCTTCGACCTTGGCACCCTGATTATCCCCAGCGCAATAGTCAATATCGTTGTCACCGTTGACCCCTCGACGACAGGGACGCTCGTCAACACGGCCACCGTCTCAGGTAACGAGACTGACCCTATCCTCAGCAACAACACGGACACAGAAGGGACCACGGTCGACACCGAGACCGATCTGGCAATCACCAAATCCGGCAACCCCAGCACGGTGATTGCAGGCGAAACCTTGACCTACATCCTCACTGCCTCCAACAACGGCCCCTCCGACGCCACTGGCGTGACCGTCACCGACATCCTGCCGCCGGGCGTGACCTTCCAGTCCGACATGCACAGCCAGGGTAGCTACGACAGCGACACCGGGGTGTGGACGGTGGGCAACGTGGGCAACGGCGACAGCGCGACCCTCACCATCCTTGCCTCCGTCGCGAGCCCCCTGCCTAGCGGCACAATCCTCACCAACGACGCCACCATTGGCGGCGACCAGACTGACCCCAACGGTGGGAATAACAGCGCCCAGGTGCAGACCACTGTCGAGTCAGCACCGATCTTGAGCCTCATCAAGAGCGATGATCCTGACCCCGCTCTCGCGGGCGGCAACCTAATCTACATCATCGCCATCTCGAACAGCGGCAATGAAAACGCGACTGCTGTCACCCTCGTTGAGACCTACGATCCCAACGTCTCGTTCGACCGGGCATGGCCGGATCCCGATGTCGGGAACAACCAGTGGAACATTGGAACTGCAGAGGTGGGGACCCCTGTGACTGTAACCATTCTGGTCCGAGTCGCGAGCCTCTTGCCAGTAGGGACAGTGCTGACCAACCAGGCCACCCTCGATAGCGCCCAGACCTCGCCCATTACCGTCATCGAGACCACAGACGTGGAATCGGAGTCCGATCTCTGGGTCACCCAGACAGATAATCCCGACCCGGTCGAGGCTGGCGCCACACTCAATTACTACATCCGCTATGAGAACACGGGCACGGTTCCCGCGAGCGGGGTGGTGCTGACCGACACTCTGGACAGCAATGTCACCTTCCTCAGCGCCTATCCCTCGCCCAGTGGCGGGACAGGCAACACACGCTATTGGGTCATCGGCGACCTTCCCGCCGGAGATCCACGCGACATCGTCGTGCGCGTGCAAGTCAAGTCTCCCCTCCCCAACGGCACTCTACTCTACAACAGCGTCACCATCCGCAGCAATGAGGACGCCCCTCCGCCCTTCATCGAGCCCACACAGGTAACCTCCGCACCCGACCTCACCGTAGCAGCGGACCACACGCCCAGCCTCTTCTCTCCTGGCAAACTGA
>JADHWW010000031.1 GCA_016783285.1 Anaerolineae bacterium | reverse complement strand
TTATCGGAGGGGTGGAGGAAGTAGGGGGTGACGATGAGCGCCGCCGCCGCGCCAGCGCCTTTGGCATCGCGGGCCAGGGCGATGGCCGCCCGGGTGGACGAAGCGCCACAGCCGGCGATGACCGGCTTACCGCCTGCCTCCTCTACGCCGATCTCTACCAACCGCCTCTGCTCCTCGCGGGTGAGATAGGGGAACTCGCCCGTGGTGCCGCTGGTGACCAGCCCATTCACGTTAGGCAGGGTGTGGCGGATGAGGCGGCGATAGGCATCCTCGTCAACTTCCTCCGTTTTTCTCACGAAGGGGGTGACGAGGGCTGGGAAGACCCCCTTGAGCCACGGAAGTTTGACAGGCATAGGTGACCTCCTTGCGTATTGCGTGATGCGAGAGACGTGAAACGTAATGCGTGAAACGTGATGATTTGAGGGCAGTTGCCCCACGTTCTCACATTTTACGTTTCACGTATACGTTAGCACAAAAGCGGCAAATTGGCAAATGACCTGGCAAGAACGCTCAGTGCAGTGATGGCTTTTCGCAGGGTTGCCCAGTGGAACAGCATAATGTATAATCCTACCATTCGTGACTCCAAGAACGGAAGGGATTGAATGTCCGCGCAACAACTCGAACTCCCGATTGTCCAACAATCCTCTGCGCCGCACCTCGACGTTAGTTATCGAGAGCGTCTTAGCGCTCTCCTGTCGAGTGACCTCGATTTCCATGGCAAGAGCAGCGCCTATGCTTCCCACAATTTTCACGCCTTCCCGGCCAAGTTCCCCCCGCAGTTACCCGGGAAGTTCATCGAAGGGCTCACAGAGCCGGGAGACGTCGTCCTTGATCCCATGGTGGGGTCGGGGACAACAGTTGTGGAAGCGTTTCTAGCCGGGCGCCGGGGTATTGGTTTCGATATTGACCCTATGGCGTTGCGTTTATGTAAGGTCAAAATCACGCCTTTGGCGCTGGAAGAGACTGGCGCAGCAGGAAGTAAGATGCTCCACCGCGCCGAAGAGAGCCTACAGCAAGATGGAACCGAAGTGCGCCGAGAATTGGACACCCGTTTTGGAGAGGCAGAGCGCAAGTTTATGGACTACTGGTTCCTGCCCTCCACTCAAGTCGAACTGATGGCCTTGATTCGAGAGATTGAGCGTGTTCAAGACCCTGGTATCCGCGAGTTCCTGGAACTGGCGTTTTCGGCCATCATTATCACCAAGTCGGGCGGCGTCTCGCTGGCGCGTGACCTGGCACACACACGCCCCCACCGCGTCCGAGATAAGACCCCTCGCCCAGCGTTGGGTGAGTACCGTAAACGGTTACGCAAGAATCTAGACAGCCTTGCCACGTTAGCACGCGGAAGTGGGGCGATTGAGGTATTCCGTGGCGATGTCCAGAAGTTACCTTTGCGCGATCAGACCGTTGACCTTATTGTTACCTCTCCACCCTACGCTTCGAACGCCATTGACTACATGCGAGCGCATAAGTTCTCATTGGTGTGGTTTGGGCACTCACTCAACAGCCTTTCACAACTGCGCCGAGAATACATCGGCCATGACGCTGTAACAAACGTTGAGTATGTCGAGTTGCCCGACTCTGCCGCTCAGGTAGTTGCCAGCATCGCCCGAGTTGACCCCAAAAAGGCCAAAGTATTACATCGCTACTATTCGGAAATGACGCGCTGCCTGACTGAAATGGTACGTGTGTTAAAGCCAGGCAAAGCCGCCATTGTCGTAGTCGGCTCATCCACAATGCGCGGGCTGGGCACACGAACCGACGTTTGCCTGGGAGAGATTGGAAAACAGGTTGGGTTTGAATTGATCCATATCGCGGTGCGAAGGCTGGACCGCGATAGGCGCATGATGCCAGCGCGCCGAACACACTCCTCGAGCCGTTCCCAGATCGAGGAACGGATGCACGAAGAATATGTAATCGGTTTTCTCAAACCGGGATCGAGATAGGAGCAGCGGACAATGAACCTGGAGCAGTTGCGCAAGGCGTATCACGAGGCGATTTGTAAGCAAATTCTGGGATACCGGGCAGAGGTACCCAATATCGCGGACAAGGGCAGTAAGAGAAGCATTCAGTTAGCCCAGGGTATCTTGACTCGGATGCGATGCTCGCCTTGCCCCAACCCGCCAAAAGGGCAAAGGGCAGGGGCGTTGTTCGAATCGCTGACGTGTGACTATCCGAAGGCCTGAACCTGATCCGCAACCGCCAGTCAGTCAGTCAGTCAGAATGAATAACGAGTGACAAACAAAGGCAGGCATAATGGAGATCATTCGCGCTTTCATCGCCATCCCCCTACCCCAGTCGCTGTTGGATGAACTGACCGCTCTACAGCGGAAACTGGGAAGACAGGCCCCGCCCAGCAGCGTGCGCTGGGTGCGGCCGGAGGGCATCCACCTGACGCTCAAGTTCCTGGGCGACACCCCTGCAGGCAAACTGGTGGACATCAAGGCAGCGCTGGCTGTCGTGGCCCGGCACGCCCCAGCCTGCACTTTCACCGTCGGGGAACTGGGCTGTTTCCCCAATCCCCACCGCCCCCGCGTTGTCTGGGTCGGGGTGCAGGAACCGACGGGGCGGATGGCGGCGCTGCAGGACGGTATTGAGGAGGTAGTGGCCCCCTTTGGTTATCCGCCGGAGGGACGCGGCTTCACGCCGCATCTGACGCTGGGCCGGGTGCGCCGCCGCGCTCCTCGCAGCGACGCGACGCAGGTGGGCCAGGTCGTCACCAGAACCACGGCGGGACTGCTGGCCGAGGTCCCCGCCGACCACTTCGCCCTCATCAGCAGCATCCTCAAGCCCACAGGGGCGGAGTACACCACATTAGAGGAGTTCCCGCTGCGTGGGAGTTGACTCTGCCGGAGATTTCGCAGAGACCGCCAAGCGAGACTCTCGGTTCCAGGCGCCGGGCAGCGGACTCATCGCGCTGGCCGACGAGCCGGACCCATGGGATGTGCTGCTGGAGCGGATCGAGCAAGAACAGGCCAGAATGATGGCGAGGCACCGGTGGAACGACTGAAGCCCCCAGGGGCATCCGGCACCAGCCCAATAATCGCTGTCATCGGCGGCTCAGCGCCGATACCAGAGGAAGCGGCGGCAGCCGAGGCCGTGGGTCGCGCGCTGGCCGAGGGGGGCGCGATTCTGATCTGCGGCGGACGCGGCGGAGTGATGGAGGCCGCCTGCCGGGGAGCCAAGACGGCCGGCGGCCTCACCATCGGCATTCTCCCCGGCGCCGACCGGGGGGAGGCCAACCCCTACGTGGACATCCCCATCGTCACCGGGCTAGGCGAGGCGCGCAACACCATCATCACGCGCACCGCTCAGGCAGTGATCGCCATCGGAGGGAGTTACGGCACGCTGAGCGAGATCGGATTCGCGCTCAGGTTCGGTGTGCCGGTGGTGGGGTTGGGGACGTGGGAGTTAAAGCGCGAGGGACACATGCCCGCGCCCATCGTCTACGCCGCCACGCCGGAGGAGGCGGCCGCCCGTGCACTGGCGCTTGCCCGTCAGGGGCGATAACGGTCCAGAAACCAAGAAACAAAGAGCCCGGCGTATCTGCTTCGAAAATAGAACGCCGGGTAAGTCGGAATGCCATTCCGACCTACATTTTCGTCCTTGGTGGTGTGTAAGCACTCATGACAACTTCTCAATAAATCGGGGTAGGGGCAGGCCTTGTACCTGCCCAAGAGGGCGACCACGAGGGTTCGCCCCTACATATTGAGATGATACAGCCCGGCGATAATGCCGGGCCTCGAATTCCTCTCGGTCAGCATAGCGGCACATACCTACTCCTCCGCCACCTACTCTTCCGCTGTTCCTTCCTCTGTCTCCAACTCAACGGCTTCACCGGCCTTCCCAGACTCCACTTCACGCTTTCGCGGCATGAGCGTGTCCAGCCCCAGGGACGCCAGCCACCCGCCCGCCTCCCCCACTTTTTTCTCTTTCGGCTTGCGCTCCTTGCGCGGGCGGTACGGCACATTCAACCCCAGGAATACCAGCCAACCGACCAGAAAGGCCAGCAGCCCGATAGCCCCGATCCCAGCCAGTTGGGCGATCAGTTGACCAGGACCGTCACCGACGAAGACCTCCGCCGGGAGGAAGCCGGTCACGCCCTGCCCGACCACGGTGCGGTACTCCTCCAACCCCACGCCGTTCCAGCCCTGCCCCCAGCGTCCGTCGGCGAAGAGCGCGACCGCCAGCGCCCCCCACAGCCCGCCAAAGATGCCCAGTGACACTGCCCCCGTCCCGTCGGGCAACCGCAGTACCCGTTCCACCAGGTAGACCCCCAGTGGCAGCAGCAGCCCGGCCAGCGCCCCGGTCACCAGCGCCGCCCATGGCAGCATAAACGGTGCGCCCGCCGAGATAGCGACGAATCCGGCCGCCGCTCCTCGCGCCGCCATCAGCGCGTCGGCGCGCCCCACCGTGATCCAACAGTAGGTCTGCGAGACGAGAATCGCCCCGGCCCCGGCCAGCAGCCCGTTCGTCATGATACGCGGCAGGTTCAGTGTCGCCCCAGCCACGTGGAAAGGAACGCTCAGTGACCAACCCAGCCAGCCCAGGCCAAACAGCAGCGTGCCCAGATTCGCCAGCAGCGGGAAGTGGGCCGGCGGCATCTCCTCCGGCTCCCCAGGCTCACCGCGCGGCAACCGTTGACCCAACCCCACCAGCGCCCCCAAGGCAGCCATCCCGCCCAACAGGTACACCACTCCCGAGCCGGCGTGGTCCACAAACCCGTGCCCTCGCTCAAGCGTGAGCCCCAGGTTTGCCAGCCAGCCACCACCCCAGACCCAGCAGGCAGCCAGAGGGAAGAGCACCGCCGCCAGTACCAGCCCGCCGACGGTGACCTGCCAGCCGCGCGCCCGCCCACTCACGCTCAACACCGGCAACAGCACCGCCGTCGCTGCCAGCGGCAGGTAGATCACGAACAGTGTCAGCGCCTCGGGCGTGGCTGCCTCGTCGGCCAAAAAGAAGCCTGCCAGGCCAATCAACCCCCACTCCAGTTCCCCCTCGCCGGCAAAGAGCCGCACCAACCCCTCCAGGCCCTGCTGGTCGCTCATCAGGCCTGCGCCGCCCAGGTGGAAGGCGAAGCCCACCGCGAAGTAGCTCAGCGCCGCCAGCGCCAACGCCAGCGTGCCCACCGTAGCCGACTGGCGCGCCCGCTGCGGCTCGGTCCCTCCCCAGGCCAACAGGAACAACCCCACCGGGATCAAATAGCCCAACAACGCAGGAAGCCAGGTCTCGATTGCCATAATTGTTCCCTTCGAGTAGAATAGTAGCAATGTGCCAATCTTACCAGACTCCACCGTTTTCGCCAAGTACGATGAACGACGAACCATTGGCACTCCTGGCCGACGGCATGCTGGGCCGGCTGGCGAAATGGCTGCGGCTACTGGGCTACGACACCGCCTACGATAATACCGCCAGCGACCCCGAACTGGGCCGCCGCGCCCGCGCCGAGGGCCGCGTGCTGCTCACCCGCGACCGTGAACTGGCAGCCCGCCGTGGCCTGCGCACGCTGTTGATCCAATCGGAGGTGCTGGAGGAGCAAGTGCGGGAGGTGCAGGATGCCCTCGGCCACCCGCCCCACCCGCCCCTCTCCCGTTGTCCCGTGTGCAACGTCGCGCTGGAGACTGTCCCTCCGGACGGGGTCGCCGACCGCGTGCCTCCCTACGTGTTGAGGACCCAGACCGAATTCCGTCACTGCCCCGGCTGCGGGCGAATCTACTGGCCCGGCAGCCACCTCCAGATGATGCGCAATCAGATGGAGAAATTCACCACGGGAGAGCCAGCAGATGAATGACTGCCCAACACTTCACGTTTCACGTTTCACTCTTATGGTGTATAATCCAGAGCAGAGGAGCGAGGGAGCAAAGAATCAATGAACCAAGAAATCAAAGAGACACAACTGACGGAATCTACGCCTCCCACCAAGTTGGTGATCATAGCCCGGCTGCGACGGCAACTCGGGGACCTGATGCGCGTCGAGGAGCACGAGGTGATGAGGCAACCCGACGAGATGATCGCCTTCCGGGGCCAGGTGCTTGACGACACAGAGACCGCCTTTGAGCACATCACGCAGCGCTTTGCCACCCAAGGCTACACTGCCTCGCTCCGCGACCGGCCCGGTGGGGGCCACGAAGTCATCGCCATCAAAGGCCTGGTCAAGCCCAAGCCCAGCCGGATGTGGCTCAACGTGGTGCTGTTCGCAGCAACGCTCTTGAGTGTGCTCTACATCGGCGTTTTATCCTCGCCACAATACGCCGAACTGTTTGAGGATTCTCAAAGCCTCGAGGTGCTGATCGCGCCGCTGACCCACCTGCACTGGGGCATCCCCTTCGCGGGTACGCTCATGACCATCCTGCTGGCCCACGAACTGAGCCACTACTTCGTCGCCCGACAGTATGGCTCTCCAGTCAGCCTGCCTTACTTCATCCCTATGCCATTCAGCATCCTCGGGACGATGGGCGCGGTCATCGTGCAGCGAGCGCCGATGCGCAACCGCAAGACATTGTTCGACATCGGCGTCGCCGGTCCTCTGGGTGGCCTGATCGTCGCCATTCCCCTGCTGGTCCTGGGGCTGGCCCTTTCCAGTGTCGGGACGCCTCCCCCTGGCGAAGAAGTTGTCTTGCAAGAGGGCAATTCGCTGCTCTACCTGGCGATCAAATACCTGATGTTCGGGAAGATCCTCCCCAGCAACGGAGAGGACGTCTGGCTCCACCCGGTCGCCTTCGCCGCCTGGGCCGGGCTGTTGGTCACGATGATCAACCTGATCCCGGTGGGCCAACTGGATGGCGGGCACGCCAGTTACGCGCTGTTGGGCCGCCGGGCCTGGCTACTGGGCTACGCCGCCATCGCCGCGATGGTGGCCTGGGGAGGGTGGCTGCTGATGGGCGGCAACGAGGCGGGCGGGTTCTGGATGACCTGGGGGTTCCTGAACCTGCTCATCAACCCGCGTCATCCGCCACCACTCGACGACGCCACCAGGCCCGACTTACCACGGATCGCCCTCGGACTGCTGGTGCTGGCGGTCTTTATCCTGACGTTTATGCCCGCGCCACTGCGGGAGATTCACCTATAGTGAGGAGCACTCAATGATCCACGGCGTCGAGATCAAAGAACTGGTGACCCACGCAGACGAGCGCGGCTTCTTCCGCGAGGTCATCCGGGCCAGCGACGCGATCTTCCCGGAGGGCTTCGGCCAGTGGAGCCACACCATGTCCTACCCGGGCACTGCCAAAGCCTGGCACGTGCATCAGAAGCAGATAGACTGGTGGTACGTGGCAGTAGGCACTATCAAGGCGGCACTCTACGACACCCGGCCCGAATCACCCACCCACGGCGAGGTACAGGAATTGCTGATGGGGGAAGGGCAGCCGCCAATCGTGCTGAAAATTCCGCCCGGCGTGGCCCATGGCTACCGGGTGTTGAACGGGCCCGCGCACGTTTTCTACGTCGTCTCGCACGAGTACGACTCCACCGACGAGGGGCGTATCCTCCACGACGACCCGGAGATCGGCTACGACTGGACAGCGGGTCCGAAGATCACGTAGTCGTCAACCCTCCTCATTGCCGACCTTCAACGGAGCCAATCTCCTCCTCAATAATCGTCTTTCTGTCCTGGCCGTTCCCGGCGGTAACGACGGATGGCTGCCGCCAGCAGGTCCATCGACCGCGAGAGTGTCTCCGTCTCCAGCACGTAGGCGATGCGAATCTCGTCACGGCCCAGGCCAGGGGTACCGTAAAAGCCTGCCCCTGGCGCGACCATCACCGTCTCGCCGTCCCGTTCGAAGTCGGTCAGCAGCCAGCGAGCAAAGTCCTCCGTATCCACCCCCTCGATCCTGGCCATAGCGTAGAAAGCACCCGCCGGCCTGGGGCAGATGACCCCCTCGACGCGGTTCAAACGTTCAAAGACGATGTCGCGGCGGCGGGTGTACTCGGCCCGCACACGGTCGAAGTAGGCGAGCGGGATGCGCACACACGCGGCAGCGCCGATCTGGTCGAGCGACGGGGCCGAAATGCGTACCATCGCCAGTTTCAAGATCGCACCCATAAAGGTCGCGTTGCGCGAGACGACACAGCCGATCCGCGCACCGCAGGCGGAATAACGCTTGGAGATGCTATCCAGCACGACCGCGTGCTCCTCCAGACCGGGGATGTGGAACGCGCTGGTGGCCATCTGGTCGTCGTAGGTGAACTCGCGGTAGACCTCATCGGCCAGGAGGAACAGGCCGTGGGCGCGGGCGATCTCCCCCAGCATGGCGACCTCGTCCAGGGTGTAGACCACACCGGTGGGGTTGCCAGGGCTGGAGTAGAGGATGGCACGGGTGCGCTCTCCCACCAGCCGCTCGATCACCTCCCGTGAGGGCAGCCGGTATCCGTCCTCAGCGCGAGTGGTGAAGGGCACCAGGCGCAGGCCGGTCATCACCGCCAGGCCGTTGTAGTTGGAGTAGTAAGGTTCGGGGACGATGACCTCGCCGCCGGCGTCGCCGCAGGCCAGCAGCGCGAACAACAGCGCCTCACAGCCAGCGGTGGTGACGACGACCTGCTCCGGCGTCAATTCGATGTCGAAGCGGGCGTAGTAGTCGAGCAGGGCATTGATGTACTCAGGCCGGCCGGCCGACGGGGCGTAAGCCAGAGTGCTCTCCGGGAAGTTGCGCACTGCCTCCCAGAACTCGGGGGGCGTCTCAATGTCGGGCTGGCCGACGTTGAGATGAATCACGCGCACGCCGCGCTCCTTGGCAGCCTGGGCCAGGGGCACCAACTTGCGCACAGCCGACACCGGCATCTCGGCACTTCGTAAGGAAAGAGATAGTCCAGTCATTTCAAGTCCTCCATCAGCGTACAATCCGCTCCTCCAATTCGCCCAGCCGCAGGTCGGCGGTGTCCACGGCTGGGACACCCAATTCGCGCCCGATGAACCCGCCGTGGCAGTCGGAGCCGCCGGTGATGAGCAGGTCGTGGTGGTTGCACCAATCCAGGCAGAAGCGGGTCGTGGCCTCATCGTGATAGTGGGAGTAACACTCCAGCCCGGCGATGCCGAAGTCGAGGAACGGACGCAGCGATTCCTCAGTGACGCCCGCGAAACCTTTTCGTGAGTGCTCAGCCGCACGACGCAGGCTGACGCCAGGATGGGCCAGGATGGGCACACCGCCAGCCTCCCGGATGACAGTGATGGCTTCAGCGGGGTGAGGGAACGGAGGCCACTCGATTGGTAGGCGAGACGCCAGGTTGCGGAAGTAGTCGCGCACGTCGGTACAGAAGCCCCGGTCAATCAGGAAGTTGAGCACCTTCCAGCCGCCACGGGTACAGTCGTAATCGTAAGCAGCGTAGTCGTCCAGGTCTATCTCGTAGCCAGCACCAATCAGGCGGCGGATGTCGTTCTCGTTGGCCTGGGCCAGCCCGGCGCTGTTCTCCCGCAGCGACACATCCAACACCGGGTTGTCCAATTCGAAGCCGTAGGCCAGCACGTGGAAAAGATGCCCGTCCAGGAGCGTGGAGACCTCGACGCCGTGCAAGAAGGCCAACCCCGCCTGGCGGGCCAGCGTCTCGGCCAGTGGCACACTGGCGACGGAGTCGTGGTCGGCGATGGCGAAGAGGCCGATACCCCGGGCCTGGACCTCGACGACGACTCGTTCCGGCGTCCAGCGACCATCGGAAGCAACGGTGTGAATGTGTAGATCGGCGTGCATAAAACTCAGATTACAGGACGGCAACGGATTCAATAATTCACTAACGCCACACGATGATCTCCGCCTCACCTGGCTCGGTCAGTTCGATGACCAGCCCGCCACCCTCGGCTCGCCAGCGATCATGCGAGCGGCGATTGACGGTCACGCGCCGGGCAGAAGGGAAGTCGTTGAGGACCACCACCGGCGGGGCGGATAGCAGGCCGACGGCCAAACGCAGCGCGGTCTCGTCGGCGGTGTATGAGATCTCGACCGGCGGTGCATCCTCATCGTATAGAGTGAAACGCCCGCCGTCGGCAGTGTATATGTCGAAGACAAGACCCGCGCCAGCGGACTGACCGGTGTGGTCCACCTCCGGGCCCATCGGGATGATCGCGCCGCGCCGGACAAAGAGGGGCAGGATCTCCAGAGGCGCTGGGTAGTTGAGCCAGATCGGCCCCTCGTAGACCTCCCGGCTCCAGTAGTCCACCCACTCACCGACTGGCAGGTAGAGCATACGCCGTTGCGCTCCCCGCTCCAGAACCGGCGCGACCAGGAAACTATCGCCGAAGAGGTACTCGCTATCCAGGTGGCGCACGTTGGGATCGTTACGGTACTTGAGCACCAGCGCCCGTACCACCGGGAGCCCTGTCTGCGTGGCCTGTATGGCGGTGGAATAAATGTAGGGCAGCAACCGGTAGCGCAGCTTAGCGTAGCGACGGAAGATGGTCTCAGCCTCCTCGCCGAACTCCCACGGCTCGCGGGGGGTGGCGCCGTGGCAACGGCTGTGCGAACTGAAGAGGCCAAACTGCGCCCAGCGGACGTACAACTCGGCGTCTGGTTGGCCGACGAAGCCGCCGATGTCGTGGCTGTAGAACGGCACCCCCGAAAGGCCAATGCTGAGCGCAGCGCGGAGTTGGTTGGCCATGTGGGGGAAATCGGTGAAAGGATCGCCGCCCCAGCAGATGGGGGTACGCTGCGAGCCAGCCCATCCCGAGCGGGCCCACACCAGACCGCGCCCGGTCACCTCCTTGGTCACCTCAAAGACGGCGCGGTTGTACAGGAGCGGGTAGAGATTGTGCACCTCCTGCCCACTCATCCCGTTGTGGTAGACGCCGTCCTCCGGCGCAGCCTCACCGAAATCGGTCTCGAAGACAGCCACGCCCTGCTCCAGCAGCGGGCGGTGGAGCGACTGCCACCAGGCGACCGCCTCTGGGTTGGTGAAGTCCACGACCGCCACCGGAGGAACGACCTCGGCCCAGACGCGAATCATGGCCGGTTCACCGTGCTCGTCTCTGACGAAGTAGCGCCGCTGGCGTCCCTCCTCGAAGATAGACGCGCTTTCGACCACGTAGGGGTTCTCCCACAAGCAGAGCCGCAGCCCACGCTGACGCAACCCCTCGATCATCCCAGCCGGGTCGGGGAAGCGGGATTCGTCCCACCGCAGGTCGCACCAGTTGATCGGATCACCCATCCACCAGGGATCAACGTGAATCACATCGCAGGGGATGTCGTGGGTCCGCAGCCCCTCGGCCACTTGCTCGACTTCGGCGCGGTTCTGGTAGCCGCAGCGGGACATCCACAATCCGAAGGACCAGCGGGGCGGGGCGGGCGCATAGCCGGTGAGATCGCAGTAACGGCGTAAGATGGCGGCCGGCTCGGGGCCATAGATGAGGAAGACATCCAGTTCCGGCCCCCAGTGGGTGAAACCGTGGGTCAGCAGGGAGACGGTAGCCAGATCGAAGGTGACGCGGAAGGTGGAATTGACGAACAGGCCGTAGCCACGGGTGGACCACAGAAAGGGGATGTTCTTGTAGGTGGCGCGATGGGAGATGCCGTAGGCGTTGGTGGCCCAGAGTTCGAAGCGCTGGCCGACCCGGTTGATGCGGGCGAACTGCTCGCCCAGGCCGTACAGGTCCTCATCGGGGGCCAACCTGAAGGTCTCGTGCACCGTTATACGCCCGCTTTCAGGGTCGCGCAAGAAGCCCAGGTCGGTCGAGGTGGGAACTTCGCGAACCCTGTTCGAGCCGCCGGGCGTGCGCTCGCTCGCCTCGCAGCAGATCAGGTCCCCGGCCCTGTCGAAAAGACGGATGGCCCAGGGGTCACGAGCCACGTCTATGTGCAGGAGGCTGGTCGCCAGGTGCAGCCGGTCGGGGGCCTCCGAAACCAGGAACGGGACAGCCTCCCACTCCTCCGGCACGAGAAGGTGACCACGGGCCGGGCCGAGTACCTCCGGGCTTATGCGCAGCCGCACCACCTCGGGCAGGACGAGGTCCAACGCGACCTCGACCGGGGTACCAGCGTCGGTTTCGGCGCGCAACCGCACGCCGTGGGAGGTACGCTCGAAGTCGCGCCAGCGCGCCACGCGCTCGTAGCCAGGTGCAGAGGTTATGGTCTCCATAGTATATCCCCTCTCCGGCCATGCTTGCATGTGCCGTATCTTCTCAAAAATTCGGGGAAAGAAACCGGGTTTTCCAGAAAAAACCCGGTTTCTCGTCTGTCAAACCCCAGTTTATTGAGAAGATACCATGTGCCCCTAAGTATGGAGCAAAACGCGATTTTGGGCAAGTAGGGGCGACGCATTCCCAGCAGAGCGTCTCGCTGAGTGAGATTCCGTATTTCGCAGACCGCCCGTTGTGATCGAAGGGTGATCCGAGGAATGTGTCGCTCCTACTGTCTACCCTTGTTGCAGCCAGGATGCAATGTCGTCCCACATCTCTGGCATCTCCAGGAGCCGGGCGAACTCACAGACCCATCGTTCAATGCGTTCCCTGTCCAGGTCGGTGTGACTTTCAATGATCGCCTGAATGTCCAACAAGTCCTGGGGTCGGTGGGCGACAGCCTTGAAAATGATCAGGTCTTCCGGGGTAGGCAGGCGGATGGTAAAGGAACCAACCTGATAGACGATGCTACGCTCAACGGCTTCTACCTCGAATGGCAACACGCCGAGGGAAATGTCAACGTTAATGCCGCTTTCCTGGTGGCGTAGAAGTATGACCCGATGACGACGGGCAAAGTCCTGGGCGTCGGTGATGCGCGGCACTAATCCTTCCTGGGCCGCCGCCTCCATCAAGATTGGCAACTCCTCGGTGGACAGAAGGAACATAGCATCCACGTCGGCGGTCAGGCGCGGTTTACCCAACAGGCTGGCTGCGACGCCACCAATAACGATTCCCTGGTCATCGAATCGTGCCAGCAGTCGCTGTACAGACACCAGGGGAGCCAACATAGGAGTGATATTCTGTGGATGTATCATGTCGCGGTTCCTTTGAGCAATGCCCAGCGGCGGCGCACGGCTTCGATTTCCTCGCTATTCTCTTCTACCAGGGGGAATCCCAGGCCCACTGCCAGCCGGAAGATGGCGTTCGTTTGCTGCCAACGCAGGGCGATGGAGACCTCTCTTTGCTCCGTGGCTTCGGCGACTGCAACCGCCTGCCAGCGCTCTCGAAATTCCCTGGCCATTTGGCTATTCATAGGACTTTACCTCCCATTGTCTCCTCAGTCACTCCTTGTGCTTGCAGTGTCCAACAAGCCCTCGGCCGGCACACCGACCCACCCGGCCAATACCTCAGCGACGGTGCGGGCGGTGACGACTAACCCCGCGCTCAGGGTAGTCTCCCCCACCCACACTGGCTGGAAGCGGCGCTCCAGGGCGGCATCCTGCTCGATGTACTCGTCGCCAGCCCCTCGACAATGGCAGTCTTGCCCACGCCGGCCGGGCCGACCAGGACGGGGTTGTTCTTCTTCTTACGAACCAGCGTGCGCACCAGTTGGCGCAACTCCTTTTTGCGCCCGATGAGCGGGTCGAGTTCGCCCGCCTGGGCTAATGCGGTCAGGTCGCGGCCCACACGGTCCAGAATGGGGGTGGCGGAGGTTAGTGAATTCCAGAATTTAAATTATCCCAAACTGGGTAAGGCCAGCCTTGAGGCGGGGCGTTGAAACACCCCGCTACGAAACCCGTTAAAACGGGTTAAAACTGCCTCATTTAGTGCGTTTTCAACGCACTTCCCGTATCAGACGACGATTTCAATCGTCGTAATTTGGGACGATTATTTTTCTGGAACAGCCTTGCTCTGGCATCTGTATGACCTGCCTCAACTCACTCCGGCCGCACAGGCGGCTTTCTCCGACGTAGAGAACGGTGAGGCTACCCTGCTGATCCCGGCTATCGTGCTGGCCGAGATCGTCTTCACCGTCGAGCGAAGGCGACACGACATTGACGTCGGTGAGATTCTGAATCGTATCACCGTGTCCGATAACTACCAGGTACTTCCCTCTCCCGCACCATCCGTCAACCGACGGCCCGCGCCATCTTCTTGAGCACCGCCACCAACTCCTCCCGCCAGCCACGCTCCAGCGGCAGCCAGATATCACGCCGGCTGACGGCCGCGCGCTCGCCCAGGACGCGCCGGAGTCTTTCGCGCTCGGGGTAATCCCCCCCACCAGACCGCAGCGCCAGGCGACCATTCTCGACACCGATAGCCCCCACCCCGGCGTCACGCGCCAGCGCCTTCAACCGCAACTGATACATCAGGTTCTGCGCTGACCGGGGCAACGGTCCGAAGCGGTCGGCCAATTCCTGCTCCATCTCTTCGACCTGCGCCATTGAGTTCAATTCCGCCAAACGACGGTATATCTGCAGACGCAGCCGCACGTCGGGGACATAGTCCGTCGGCAACTGCACCGGAATAGGCAGATCAATCCGGATACTCCCCAGCGGCTCCGGAGGCGGAGGTTGGCCCTCGCGCTGCGCCCTCAATTCCTGCACCGCCCGCGCCAGCAGCCGGGTGTAGAGATTGAAGCCGACGGCAGCGACCTGGCCCGACTGGCGGGTACCCAGAATGTCACCAGCGCCGCGAATCTCCAGGTCCCGCATGGCGACGGTGTACCCGGCACCCAGCTCAGCCGCCTCGCGGATAGTCTCCAGTCGCTGGCGCGCTTCGGGCGTCAGACGGGCCAACTGGGCGTGGAAGAAATAGGCATGAGCCCGCTGCGCGCCTCGGCCCACGCGTCCCCGCAACTGGTACAGTTGCGCCAGCCCGAATCGCTCAGCCCGCTCGACGATGAGCGTGTTGGCGTTGGGGATGTCGAGGCCGCTCTCAATGATGCTAGTGCACACCAGCACCTCAATCTCCCCGGCGACGAAGCGCAACATCACCCGCTCCAGGTCTGCCTCTCGCATCTGTCCGTGGGCCACAGCGAAGGTCGCCTCCGGCACCAGTCGTTCCAGCCGCTGGCGCACCGTCTCAATCGTCTGCACGCGGTTGTGGACGTAGAAGACCTGCCCCGCGCGCCCCACTTCGCGCAAGATAGCCCTGCGCACCAATTGGCCGTCGTACTCGCCCACGTAAGTGGTGACCGGCAGCCGCTCCTCGGGCGGGGTCTCAATGGTGCTGATGTCGCGCACACCAGTGAGCACCATGTAGAGAGTGCGCGGAATGGGAGTGGCGGTCATCGTCAGCACATCCACCTCGGTGCGCATGCGCTTGAGCCGCTCCTTGTGAGTGACACCAAAGCGCTGCTCCTCGTCAATGATCAGCAGACCCAAATCAGCGAAGGCGACGTCCTTCTGCAATAACCGATGGGTACCAATAACGATATCCACCTGACCAGTAAGCAACTTCTCCAGAATTCTCCGTTGCTCTGTCCGGGAACGGAAGCGCGAGAGCATCTCTACCTCGACCGGGAAAGGAGCCAATCGCTGGCGGAAGGTGACATAGTGCTGTTGGGCCAGGACAGTCGTCGGCACCAGGATGGCAACCTGTCTGCCATCCATCACAGCTTTGAAGGCTGCCCGCAGCGCCACCTCGGTCTTGCCATAACCCACATCACCGCAAATGAGCCGGTCCATCGGCTTAGGCTTTTCCATGTCGGCCTTGACGTAGGCGATGGCGCGCAGTTGATCTTCGGTCTCGAAGTAGGGAAAAGCGGCCTCCAGTTCCACCTGCCAGGGTGTGTCCAGGCTGAATGTATGACCGGCGGCCAGTTCACGGGCGGCGTAGAGTTCCAGAAGTTCGCGGGCGACATCCTCAGCAGCCCGCTTGGCCCGCTCCTTGACAGTCCGCCACTCGGCCGTGCCCAGCCGATTCAGGCGCGGTGGGCGCTCGCTGGCTCCGATGTAACGGCTGAGCCGATCTGCCTGGTGGATAGGGACATAGAGACGGTCGCTGCCCCCATACTCCACCAGCAGGTACTCACGCTCGATCCCCTCCATGGCCCGCGTGACCAGACCACGGAATATGCCGATGCCGTACTCGACGTGGACGACGAAATCGTCGGGAGTGAGGTCAGCGAAGTAGGACTCCGGGGCAATCTTACGGCGACGGACGGACCGCCTGGGCTCAGGGCGACGCCAGCCGAAGATCTCTGAGTCTGTGAGTAGATGAGCAGATGAGTAGGGAGTAGAAGAAGGAGAAAGGCGAAGAAGCCATCCTTCGGCGAGGGAGCCCTGTACGAATGTCAGCGATGCCTGTGGTGACTCCCGCAGCTCATCAACCGGCAATCCGCAATCTACATTCTCCATTCTCCATCCCACATCCTCTTCACCCCACAGTTCGGCCAACCGTCGGGCCTGCTGGCTGACGACGACTACCTGCTCGCCCCTGGTCTGCGCCGTATGGATATGCTCCAACACAGGCTTAATCTGACCACCAAAACGGGGACCGGGGATAAAACAGTCAGCCAGGCGAGAGGTCATGCCTTCCTCCCCGTGGCTCAGCATGAGGACAGGTCGGTCGGTCAGCCGTTCCGACCACTCGTCCCAGGTGACGTAGGGAAGCGGGTAGTCGGGTGGGAGCATCCCATCCTCCTCAGCAGCAGACCGCAGGTCCACGGCCTCTTCCTCCAGACGAGCCCAGGCATCCGCCAGTTCCTGCGGGTCATCCACGACAATCATGACCTCAGGTGAGAAGTAGTCCATCAGCGTGGCAGACTCGGTGTAAAAGTAAGGCAGGTAGAACTCAAGGCCAGGGAAGGGGGTGGCGGCCGCCAGGTTACGGTGATGGGCCTCCAGTTCAGCACGCACATCGGCCGGTTGATCGCCGGCCAACTGCGCGGAGACGTGACCAGCGACACGCGGGCCATGGCGGGGAAGCGCCTCGCGGGCCGGCGTGATGGTGACGCTCTCCGTCCGGTTCTGCGAACGCTGGGTGGCGGGATCAAAGCGCCGGAGCGACTCGATCTGGCTGCCGAAGAGTTCGATACGCACAGGCAGGGAATCGGCCGGCGAGAAGATGTCAAGGATGCCACCCCGGTGGCTGAACTGGCTGGGAGCCTCGACGACGCTGACAGGTTCATAGCCCATCCCCATCCAGCGGCCCAAGACTTGCTCCAGATCGAGTATCTGGCCCACGCGGAACTCACGAACGGAGGTGCGAAACTGATGCAATGGCAACGTGCGCTGCATCAGCGCGCGGGCCGAGGCGACAACGACCAATGAGGAATGAGTAGATGGGGAATGAGTAGATGAGGACTGAAGGACCGAGAGGACGTGCAGGCGGCCCGCGATAGCCTCGTCGGTCCAGGGAGTGCGCTCGTAGAAGAGAGCGGGGGGCTCGGGTAAACGCAGGATCCGGACCGGTTCGGAGCGCCAGTCATGGAGGGACCGGTGGAGGGCGCGAGTCCGCTCCACACTCCCGGCGACGACCAGGAGTGGGCGGCACAGGTCGCCCGCCAGGGCAGCCAGGAGAGCGGGACGGGCTGCCCGCAGGAGACCCAGCGAGGACGGAGTCTCGCCAGCCCGCAGGTCCTCCAGCAGCGCCCGGTAGGCCGGTAGCCTGTCAAGCCAAGCGAGCAATCCAGAGACGTTCATCTCCTCCAACAACCGTAGACGTCAGAGGGTAGGCCCGTGAGGACATGTGCTCCCTGGGCATTGAGTCCCATTTACTCCCTGGCTCCCGAAAATCCTGGACATATCTGATTATACCGCCCCATCGCCTCTTCGACCCCCTCCCTCAGCCAGGTCTCAATGGCAGCCACAGCCCGCTCCAGCGTCTCCCCTACCAACGGTTCCTCTTCCGCCGAGAAATCCTGCAACACATAGGCGGCCGGGTCCATCCTTCCCGGCGGGCGACCGATGCCGATACGCAGACGCGCAAAGGCGCGCTGCCCCCCCAGATGCTCGATGACAGACCGCATCCCTTTATGCCCGCCACTGCCGCCCTCGGGCCGCAGGCGCATCCTGCCCAGGGGCAGGTCCAGGTCATCATAGACCACCAGCAGGCGCTCAAGCCGCACCTTGTAGAAGCGGGCCAATGGCACGACTGCGCGACCGCTCTCGTTCATATATATCTGCGACTTGACCAGGATGACCCGCCTCCCGTAGCAGTCGCCCAGGGCTACACAGGCTCGTTGCTGCCGCTTATCGAATGTCAGGCCGTGGGCTGCGGCCAGCCGTTCGACGCAACGAAAGCCGACATTGTGCCGGTTTGCAGCATACCGTGCGCCTGGATTGCCCAGCCCCGCGATGAGGTAGAATTCCACTGTTATACCCTGCGCCCTGTTTCCACGCAACACGCAGGACGCGCCACCTGTTGCATGTCGTGTATCTGTCGGCCCGGCAGCGACTCGCCCGGGAGGTCAACTTGTGTGCCGCTGGCGCAAGAGCCAGCGCACACCGGCCTTCACCAACAGGTAGAAGCCCCCCAGCAGGAACAACAATACGGTGATTGATGCTCCGGTGTAAAAGGCGCCACGCAGTTCCCCGACATCGAATGGTATACTAAGACCTTCTCCCTCCCCAGTCGGGGACGTGGTGGCTCCCACAACCTCTTCTTCATCCCGAGGCGTGGGAGAGGGCCGCGGCGTCGGAGTAGCGGGCTGCTCAATGGAAACCGGCGTAGGCGTCGGCCCAACCACGGCGGTGGGCATCGGCTCTGGCGTAGGCTCCTCGGCCGTCGGCGTCGCGACGGGCTGGGCGTTGTTCACGGTGAGGTGCCTGACAAAGAAAACATAAGGACTGGAAGCATCGTCGAACCCCCAGAGCGCCAGAGCCAGCGTGTACTGACCGTCGGGAATAGTGGTCGTATCCCACGTACCCAGCACACCGTCCTCCACCTGCGTTCCCGAGACGACAGCAAAATCCACCCATTGCGAATCCCCCGTCTCCTCTGGCCCGGCAGCGTAGCGCAACTGGTAGGAATTAATATTGGGATGGGTGACGATGCCTGTGACCTCTACCACCCCGCTGATGGTCATACCTGTAGACGGGTAAGTGATGACCGACCGCGCCTGAGGTTGCGGCGCCGCCCTTCCCGGCGAGCCCACAGTAAACAGAATCACCACCAACACCATCCCTATGGTCAGTGCACGCTTATGCATAGGTCTCCCCCACGATAAGTTTATACCGGGCACACTCGAAACCTGCAAGAAACGCGAAACGTCTCACGCCAGGTGTAGCAGCGAAACGTTCCTCCAGTTTTCACGTGCGTCTGGTATAGCAGATGAAAAGTGTAGCATGAAAGAGCCAGAATGACAAGGAGAGTAAAGATCAGGCATGGAGAGAACCCACGGTTGACCAGCCGCCGTTCCTCTGTTATACTGGTCTTGCGTCACGAGATGACGCAACCGAGAGAGCGCAACGGTGTTCTTAAAGTTGAAATGCCGTTCGCTCTTCCCCGATGATAAACGACGGGAGCAAGCGGTATGCATGAAGAGAGCGATTCAGCGCTCATCGCCCGTGCCAAGAAGGATCCGGAGGCATTCGGCCTCTTATACGAGCGACACGTCGGCAAGATCTACAACTACATCTATTATCGCACAGGAAACCACCACGACGCAGAAGACCTGACAGCACACGTGTTTTACAAGGCGCTGAAGCACATCCCGCGCTACGTGGATCGGGGAGCACCACTCTCGGCGTGGCTGTACCGTATTGCGCACAACGTCGTGGCGAACTGGCACCGGGACCGCAGCCGGCGGCAGATCATCTCGCTGGACGAACTGGTGATGGGCACACTGAAACGAGAGGCACCCGCCAACCTGGCCGAGGAGCATGAGGAACAGGACCTACTGCTCCAAGAGATCCGCCGGCTACCGCCGGAGCGGCAGCAGTTGCTCATCCTTAAGTTTGTCGAGCAGATGAGCAACACCGAGATCGCAGAGACAATGGGGCGGACAGAGGGAGCAATCAAGTCGCTCTATCACCGGACACTGGTGACGTTGCGCAAGGAGTTGGCCAGCCAATAGATGGGCGGAGGGCACAGGGAGAACAAACGATGAATGCGAAACGTGTAGTCGAAGTGCTGGCAGCCCACGCCGAGGGACTGACCGGCCGACCGGAGGCTATCCAGCAGATCAACGTGACAAATGAGGAACACAGCCGGTTGATTCATCTGTTTCAACTGGCCGAACGGTTACAGCAAAGTATGCAGCCAGTGCAGCCATCGGCAGCCTTCGTGCGTAGCCTGGGGAAGGAACTGGTGGACAATGCCAAGCGCAGGGCCGCGCTGACAAGACGACTGCGGCGGGCACTGATGATTGGCGCGGCAGCGTTGGGATCTATCGTGTCCATCGCGTCGGTGGTAGCGGCGATCGCGCTCGTAGTAACACGATTGCGCGCACGAGCGCAGGCCCAAGCAATCCGAGCACCGACGGGTTGAACAAGGAAATGCGTCAGTGGAGCCCCGGCCGAGGTCGGGGCTTTCTTGTCACCCCAGGCGACGCGCGCGCTCCTTGTACCGCTCCAGGCGGTGCTCCAGGCTGCGGAGCCGCCCCTC
>JADHWW010000105.1 GCA_016783285.1 Anaerolineae bacterium | reverse complement strand
ATGGTCAGCCCCTGGTCAACCAACCCCAACACCACGCTGGACCGGCCCTGGGTCTTCCGCGCCTGCTTCCTCGACCCCTTCCAGGGGCCAGTGGCAGCCAACTTCGCGACCGATGATCTCGGCTTTACCAAGGCAGCCGTACTGTACGACGTGGCCTCCGACTACCCCAAAGGGTTGGCTGAATTCTTCAAGGCGGCCTGGGAGGACCTCCACGGGGCGGGCTCGGTGGTGGCCTACGAGAGCTTCACCACCGGCGACACGGACTTTAGCGCCCAGTTGACCAAGATCAAGGGCTCGGGCGCCGAATTCCTCTTCACACCCCAGTACTACAACGAGGTACCCCTGATCGTCAAACAAGCGCAAGAATTGGGGCTAGATTTCCCCATCCTTGGTTCCGACTCCTGGGGCGACCCCAAGACGCTGGAACTGTGCGGCGACGCCTGCGAGGGGCTGTACTTTAGCACCCACTACGCCGCCGAGGGCGCGACGGGAGCAACGAAGGAATTCATTGACCGGTACAAGGCGGACTATGACGAGACCCCCGGCGACTTCGCTGCCCTGACCTGGGATGCCATGGCCTTGTGATACAGGCCATCAAGAACACCGGCGGACTGAGTGGCGACCTGGCCCAGGATCGCGCGGCCGTGAAGGACGAACTGGGTAGGATCAAGGACTTTGACGGCATCACGGGCAAGATGACCTTCACCCCGGAGGGTGATCCCATCAAGTGTGCAGTCCTCGTCCAGATCAAGGGTGGAGCCTTCACCTTCTATAAGCAGGTCTGTCCGTAACCCATTGCCTTACGGCATCTCTCGAAGGGCATCGGCAGAAAGCATGGCCGCAGGCTCGACTGGGCGACGCTAAACCTGGGGGATTGGAGATGGCACTGTGTGGCTACAGGGTGTGTCGAGGGAGCGAATCGCTGATGACGATGGAGAAGTGATGCTTCCAGCGACCTCAGCGAAGTTCAGTGTGCTCAGTGATTCGGAGGCCTTGAACCACGAAAGACACGAAAGGACACGAAATGCGCGCAAGGCTTTTCGTGGCCTTCGCGTTCTTTCGCGACCTTCGTGTTTCAATTTCAGTCGTTTCAGTGCAGTTCAGTGTGCTCAGTGATTCGGAGGCCTTGAACCACGAAAGACACGAAAGGACACGAAATGCGCGCAAGGCTTTTCGTGGTTTTCGCGTTCTTTCGCGACCTTCGTGTTTCAACCCACCGGGGAAGTGAATCGCTGATGACACTGAAGAAACGGCGCCTTCAGTGGACAAAATGGGGCGCTGGAGAAGCAGATATGGGTCAATGTCCCATAGACATACTTCCAAAGATGGTGTACAATAGCCCTGAGTGTCAGATGCCGACCCCCGGGCTGCGATTATGTGTCCATCCTCCAAAGTACGCAACACGCCCGAATAGATGAGGCGGGGATAAGGAGGCAGGGAGTTAGAGCGTGTGCCCAGGCGCTCCCTGAGGCATTGATGAGGAGAAAGCAGAATGGCCCATCCAGTCAATCCCTACATAGCCAGTGCCCCCTTACGGGGAGAGCGAGGCTTCTTCGGCCGGCAAGACACACTGGACTGGGTAGCGCGGGGGCTACGTAACCCGGCCACGAAGGCGCTGGTCCTATTCGGCCAGCGGCGCATCGGGAAGACAGCCCTCCTCCTGCAACTTGAGCGCAGACTGCCTGGCAATGCCTTCCTGCCCGTCTACTTCGACCTGCAAGACCAGGCCACCCGCCCACTGGGAAGTGTGCTGGCCGACCTGGCCGACACCGTCGCCAGGCAGATCGGCCTGAAGCCGCTTGATCCGACGGCCTTCGACGACCATGGCCTTTTCTTCAGCCGCACATTCCTGCCCCAGGTCTACGCGATCCTGGGCAAGAACCGCCGCCCAATTTTCCTCCTGGACGAGTTTGATGTGCTGGACGAAGCAGCCGAAGCGGAACTGCCGGAGACGGCGGCGGCCAAAGCCCTTTTCCGCTTCACACGCCGTGTAATGGCCAAAGATCCCCGTCCTGCCTTCGTCTTCGTCGTCGGCCGGCGGACCGACGACCTGGACGTGGACTTCACCGCCGCCTTCAAAGCCTCGCTGGTGCGGGAGGTCTGGGTGCTGGACCGAGAAAGCGCCGAGGCGCTGGTGCGTCAGGCGGAGGCCCCAGATCAGACTGGCACGCTCCGCTTTACCGACCGGGCGGTGGCGCGCATCCTGAGCCTCACCAGTGGTCACCCCTACCTGACACAGTTGCTCTGTCAGCAGATCTGGAAACAGACCCACGCGAGGAACCTCGCCGCGCCGCCTTTGATTGACGTGCCGGAGGTGGAAGCCGCCGTGCCCAGCGCGCTGGAGGCGGGGGATGAGGCGCTGGACTGGCTCTGGAATGGGCTGAGTCTGGCCGAGAAAACCTACGCCGCCGCCCTGGCCGAGGTCGTCAACGAAGGGGAGGCCACCTCGGAGGATCAGGGTGTGCAGATACTCACCACCCACGCTGCCCGGCTGCTCACGCAGAAGGTGAAACTGGCTCCTCGCGACTTGATGAGGCGGCGAGTGTTGGAGATGACCGGGGAGCAGGAACATCGCTTCGCCATCGAACTCTTCCGCCGCTGGCTGCGTCAGTACAAGCCCCTCCGGGATGTGAAAGAGGAATTAGACCAGGTGGACCCGCTGGCCACGAGGCTCTTCGACATAGGCCAGGAGTTCTCCCGGCGGCGTCAGTGGGAGACGGCCACCCGCTACTTCCGCGACGCTCTGGAGGCAAACCCCTATCACCTCCATGCCCGGCTTCACCTGGGCGAGGCGCTGCTGGAACTGGCTCAGACCGACGAAGCGGTAGCCCAACTGAAACGGGCCTACGAACTGGATCAAGAGGAAGCACGTTTATCGCTGGCCCGTGCGCTGGTGGCTCAGGCAAGAGCGAGGGAGAAAGCGGGGGATGAGGATGGAGCGCTGGCGGCCTGCGAGTGGGCACTCCGAGTATCTCCCAACCAACAGACAGCCCAGAAGATACGGAGCGCCATCCGGATGCGCCGGCTGGAAGTAGAGGCCCAGAGTCACGAGCGAGCAGAGCGGTGGACAGAGGCCATCGCAGTCTACGAGCAGTTGGCGACCCAGGCCCCCGACGAGGAGGGTCGGGCGGTGTGGAACACAGCGCTGGATCGCTGTCGAAGGGAGAGACTTCTGGTTCGCCTCTTCAACGAGGGCAGAAGAGCGTTAAAAAGGAAGAATTGGCAGCGGGCCCAGGGAGCCTTTGCTGAAGTAGTGCACAGCCGGCCGGACTATAGGATAAATCGGCAACTGGCGGCTCGGTTGTTGTTACAAGCCGTATTGCGAAAGCCTGTTCGAAAGAACATGCGAGTCCTTGCCGCTGCACTCATCACCGTTCTGGTGGCTGTGATCGGCGTCTTGTATTTCCAGCCCTGGAAAAAGATCCGGCTTGCGCCACCAGTCGAATCACAAGAGACGGCCGAATTGCCAGAGACAGTCGAATTGCCAGAGAGTTGGGAGCACGTCAGCACCTACCGTCTCGACACCAATCGTGACGGCAACCAGGAATGGATCGTTCTGTACCGCTTCGATCTACCGGCCGAGACCGAGCAGGACGGCGGCCCTATCGGGGGTGTCGTCTACCAGTTGGACGACAGAGACCCCCCTGTCCCTATCCCCTACGATTTACGCCCCCAGGGTGGTGACTACCTATGTGAGTGTGAATGTAGCGCTGCTATGGAAGACGTCCTGTCCGGGCTCCAAGGCCCCGAACTGGTCGTGCGTAATCGCTGCGATGATGAAATGACCAGGTTGTCCATCTTCTACTGGGAACCGAACGAAGATGAATACCTGCCCAAGGGGCATTTCCGGGGCAGCCGCATCGAGGTCGAATTGGACAATGTCACAGTTGACCAGCGCCTGCCACACCGCGCCCAATTGGCGCTGCGACAAGTTTACCACCCCTATGACAATGAGACGTATTATCAACTGTCTGACCAGGGCATTCTCGTGATGCCTGAGAGGTACGAACTCGCCTTCTACCAGGCCGAGCCCGAGGACGTCATGCGCTCTCCCTATCCCGAAAAGGTCGTGCTTACGTTCTACAACCACTACAACGACGAGCAGATTTCAGAGTACTTCACCGAGAAAGGCTGGGAGCAATTGGAGCAGTGCACCGCCGGCTTGTGTGGATGCACCTCGGCGCGCAGTGAGATCACCCACGTGCGGGTGACCTACTTGCAACTCGGAGAGGAAACCTACAGTGAAGACAAGGACCTTAATCCCGACCGGGCCAGCGTCGACTTCAACGTCATCTGTGAACGTCGAAACGGTGCGCCGGAAAGCGAAACTTCTGTACGGTGGTATCTCGTCTGGCAGGATAACCGCTGGAAGATGGACAATGCGGAAGTAATACTCATCAAGGGAAACTGACGCACTGAGGGGCGCTGATAGTCAATCCTCCCGCCCCTCCAGCGCTGCCAGAAACTCGGACTACGTGAGCACACGGACACCGTACTGTGCCTCCATCATCATCCTGAGGTAGGAATCATCCGTCAGGTCCAGGTCGGCTGAAACCAGACAGTCCGCCTGACCGCTGGCAGCCAGCGCGAGCAAAAAGAACAATTCCCTATGCAAACCGACACGCAGACCACCCGCCGCGAACGTACTCTTCTGCTCATCGCCGCCGCCTTCCTCACCGTCGGCACTCTCACCCTTGCGATCCGCAATTCTTCATTCTTCATTCTCCACTCTTCATTCTCCACTCTCTATTGGTCATTTGTCATTTCCTCATTCATCATCTCTTTCGCCACCGCCCACCTCTTCCTCTCCCGCCACCTCCCCCACCGCGACCCCCTCCTGCTGCCCGTGGGGGCACTGCTGACCGGCTGGGGACTCCTGCTCATCGGACGGCTGGCGATCAACTTCCTTCTGCGGCAAGCCGTCTGGCTGCTCATCTCCACAGTCGCGCTCCTGGTCATCGTCCGGCTGGGCCACGACCTGCGTTGGCTGCGACGGTTCCGCTACACCTGGCTCCTCGGAGGTCTGGCGCTGCTGACGACCACGCTCGTCTTCGGCGTCAACCCCTCCGGCTACGGCCAGCGCCTCTGGTTGGGAGCCTGGGGGGTCTACTTCCAACCGTCCGAACCGCTGAAACTCCTGCTGGTGGTCTACCTGGCCTCTTACCTGGCCGAGCGGCGGGAACTGCTCATCTCAGAGGGACGGAAGATCGGGCGCTGGCACCTCCCCCCGCTGGCCTACGTCGGCCCGCTCTTGGCGATGTTCGGGCTGGCGATAGTGCTTTTGGCCTGGCAGCAGGACCTGGGGGCGGCCATGCTGTTTTTCTTCACCTTTCTGGCCATGCTCTACCTGGCGACCGGCCAGTGGGAGTACGTCGCAACCGGGTTGGCGCTCTTCCTCGTGGTGGGCCTGGCCGGTTACCGCTTCTCCGACCGGGTGGCGCTGCGGGTGGATGGCTGGCTGGACCCCTGGCCGGAGGCGGCCGGCCGCGCCTTCCAGATCGTGCAGAGCCTGTTGGCCTTTGGGGCCGGGGGGATTTTCGGGCAGGGACTGGGGTTGGGCAGCCCGACCTACATCCCCGCCGTGCATACCGACTTCGTCTTCGCCGCCATCGGGGAGGAATTCGGCCTGGCGGGGACGCTGGTCACCGTCGCGTTGTACGGGGTGTTGATGTTGCGCGGCTTCCGCATCGCCGCCCGTGCCCCGCGCCCCTTCGAGCACCTCCTGGCTGCTGGGCTGACCGCCGGGCTGATCATCCAGGCCTGGGTCATCATGGCCGGAAACAGCAGGCTGGCCCCTATCGCTGGCGTCACCCTCCCCTTCGTCTCCTACGGCGGCAGTTCCATCCTGACCAGTTTCATCGCCCTCGCCCTTCTCCTCCGCATCTCCAGTTCCGCGTCTGAGGTCCGAAGTCCGAAGTCCACAGCCATCACATCGCCCACACACCCACGCACCCACACATCTCTTCTCTACCTGGCCTGCGCCCTCTCCCTGGCCCTGGCGCTTCTGGCCGCGACGTGTGGCTACTGGGCCGTCGTCCGCGCAGACCATCTACGCGCCCGCGACGACAACCCCCGCCGCGTGCTTTACGAACAACGCATCGTGCGGGGGCGCATATTGGACCGGGATGGGGTCGTGCTGGCCACTGTAGAGGTGGAAAAGAACGGCACCGTCACGCGCCGCTACCCGAGCCCGGAGGCCGCGCCTGTCGTCGGTTATGCAAGCCTGCGCCACGGTACCGGGGGGATTGAGGCGGCCTTCGACGCGGCACTGCGGGGAGAGGATGGCCGCAGCGGTTGGCAGGTCACGTGGGAGGAACTGCTCCACCGCCCACCCCACGGTCACGACGTGCAGTTGACGCTCGACGCGCCGCTGCAAATCCAGGCCCAGCAGGCGCTGGCAGGCCACGCTGGAGCGGTGGTGCTGCTCGACGCCACCACCGGCGAGATCCTGGCCCTGGCCTCCAGCCCCACCTTCGACCCGGAGCACCTGGACGAGAAGTGGGAGGCCCTGAGCGAAGACCCCGCCGCGCCGCTGGTCAACCGCGCCACGCAGGGGTTCTACCAGCCGGGGGCCGTCCTCCAGACCATCGTCATAGCCGAGGCGCTGAGAGAGGGCCTGGCCGATCTCACCGCCCCCACTCCCAACCCAACGGCAACCATCACGATAAATGGCGCACGTCTGGGCTGCAGCACGGCCATGTTTGAGCCACTCACACTGGCCGAGGTCTACGCCGCCGCCTGCCCAGTCCCCTTCGCGGAGTTGGGCGAACGGTTAGGGGGTGCCGGCCTGGCAGAAGCGGTAGAGCGCTGGGCGCTCACCACCCCGCCCTCGCTGGAGATCCCGACCGAGGCGGCCGACTGGAACGCCGAGATGACCTTGACTACGGCAGCCTTGCGGGCCGAGGCCATCGGCCAGGGAAGACTGATCGTATCGCCGCTGCAGATGGCGCTGGTAGCAGGGACGCTGGCCAACGAGGGGACAATGCCTGTCCCCCGGCTGGTGCTTCGCGTGCAGGATGCGGAGGGAGACTGGCAGGAATGCCCCAGCGCCGGGCAGCCCCGCGCCGTCCTCCCGGCAGATCACGCCCAGCAACTGCTCGCGGCCTGGCAGCGCTACGGGAATGGCCCTTCGACTATGCGAGTTCCGTCCACGCTCAGGGCAAGTGTCGCCGGGCACTGGGGAGTTGCCGTCACTGGTGAGGGACAGCCGCCCCACGCCTGGTTCCTGGGAGTGGCCCTGGCGGACGCGCCCCGCTACGCTGTGGCAGTTCTCCTTGAACATCCTGCCGATCCCGAGTCAGCCGTCAACATCGGTACTGCATTGTTGCAGATCATTGCAACCCCATAAACCACCCTCACTACTCGACGCCTCCTCTCCCCAGCCGTCTCGCTTCAATCGCCAGTTCCACGTACTCCTGCCTGACCAATTCCCGCTCCTGCACCTCAAGCAATTCCAGCAGTTCAGTGATCAGTTCCACCTTCCGCTCTGCATCCTGCCTTGACCACGTCCGGCTCTTGATCTCCAGAAACACCACTGGCAACTCCGGCTTCATCAGCCGGTCCAGATTGATCGCAAAGTCCGTCCCGCCGTAGCGAATACGATACCGCTGTCGCTCCTTGCGTACCTCGACCTCGGTCACCGGCTTGAAATACTCCCGATAAAAGCGCAGGCTGCGCGTCGCCGGTGCATCGAAGCGGGAGTGTGAGAGCAACACCGACCTGATGTATTCTCGCTCTTTCTTCTCACCGGTCAGCGTCAGCCGGTACACCACGTCCTGCACCTGGTCCTCTTCACCCAACAACTCATCCTCCCGGTAGCGGAGGCGGCTGTGGTAGAGGTCATCGAACAGAAAATAGGTGTCGTACTGGCGACGCAACGATGGCTTGAGGATCAGAACCTCCGTCTTGTCCAGCAGGTTCTCAACCAGTGCACAGTCAGGCAGGAGCACCTTTACCTGCACTTCAAATGTCTTCGCCTGAGCCACCTGGCCGATGACCAGCAGTTTGCTGAGCACGCTCTCTTCGCGCTGGATGAGGAATATGTCAATCTTGCGCGCTATGCCGGCCGCCTCGGCCTCCAACACCTGCTCATCCAGCGTGAGCAATCTCCGCTCGCGCATCAACCACTGTCCCTGGCACATCACGTCTCTCACGTCACTGCTCTTGGCGACGTATACCAACTGGGCGTACAGCGCCTCAGAATCGCGTGCGAACCTGGGTGTGTTGTGAACCTTGCGCAAGTCAACCACGGAGACGTCGGCCCGTTTGCCCGGTTCCAGCGAGCCAATGAACTCATCCATATGCAATGCCCGTGCCCCGCCGATGGTCGCCATGGCCAGCGCCTGCCGCGCCGGTAGGGCCGTGGGGTCCGAGGTCGCGCCCTTGGCGAGCAGCGCCGCCAGCCGCATCTCCTCCCACATGTCCAGGTCGTTGTTGCTGGCCGGGCCATCGGTGCCAATGCCCACGTTGAGCCCCAGTTCTAGCATGCGCACCACCGGCGCGATGCCGCTGGCCAGTTTGAGGTTGCTGGTAGGGTTGTGCGCCACACCGACCCTGTGGTGCAACAGTGTATGCATCTCCCCCTCATCCAGGTGGACACAGTGGGCGGCGGTGACCTTGGCTTCGAAAACGCCCTGTTTCTTCACCCAGGGCACCATCGGCATTCCATACTCAGCCCGGTGTTCCTCCACCTCCTGCGCAGTCTCAGCGATGTGGATGTGGAGCGGTACGTCGAAATCCAGCGCGAGTTGAGCACAGGCCTGCAGCAGTTCAGCGGTCGTCGTGTAAGGGGTGTGGGGCCCGACCGCCGGGGTAATCAGCGGGTGACCCCTCCAACGCAGGATGAAGTCGCGGGCGTGCTCCAGCCCCTCGTCATAACTCAGCGCGTCGGGCGTGGGAAACTTGAGTACTGTCTCGGCACAGATAGCCCGCAGCCCGGCCTGAGCCGTGGCGTCGGCCACAGCCTCCTCGTAGTAGTACATATCGGCAAAACAGGTCGTGCCGGAACGGATCATCTCAGCGCAGGCCAGTTGTGTGCCCAGCCAGCAAAAATCAGGCCGCACGAACTCCCGCTCCACAGGCATAACGTAGCCCATCAGCCAGACATCCAACCGCAAGTCGTCAGCCAGCCCCCTGAACAAAGTCATCGGGGCGTGAGTGTGAGCGTTGATCAAACCCGGAATAACGGCGCACCCACTGCAATCCACGACCTCATCTGCGATATACGCAGCCGCAATCTGGTCGGCTGGCCCTATAGCCTCCACGACGCCATCGTGAACAACGACCGCGCCAGGGATGAAGAGGTCAAAATCACCATTCATCGTAGCGACGCTGCCACCGGTCAAGATCACATCAACCTCAATCATAGCCTGCACTCCTCCGTATTAATCGACCCATTATAGCCCCAGTCGTACCTAAGTGCAATTTCTGCCAGCGATGCCAGACACACCAGACGTATCTTCTCAAAAATCGGGGAAAGAAACCGGGTTTTTCAGAAAAAACCCGGTTTCTCATCTGTCAAACCCCAGTTTATTGAGAAGATACCACCAGACACATGTTTTTCCTTATTCAGATTTGTGATATAATGAGGCATCCAACAACACCAGAAATCGAGGTGACCCGTGCATGCAATAGATGTGATTGCCAGAAAGCGCGACGGCGCCGAACTCTCCCGGGAGGAGATTGAGTTCTTCATCCAGGGATACGTTCGGGGAGAGATCCCTGACTACCAGGCTGCTGCCTGGCTGATGGCCGTGTATCTGCGCGGTATGACCGACCGCGAAACTCAGGACCTGACGTTGGCAATGGCCCACTCAGGTGACGTGCTCGACCTGAAGGACATTGCCCCCTTCGTGGTGGACAAGCACTCTACGGGGGGCGTAGGCGACAAAGTCAGCCTGGTCGTGGTACCGCTGGTCGCGGCCTGCGGACTGCCAATCGCCAAGATGACCGGGCCTGGGTTGGGCTTCACCGGGGGGACGGTGGACAAATTGGAGTCGATTCCCGGCTACCGGACCGACTTGAGCGAGGCTGAGTTCAAGGCCCAGCTCAGTGAGATTGGCATCGTGCTCATCGGACAGAGCGCGGAACTGGCTCCGGCCGACCGCAAATTGTACGCCCTACGCGACACGACGGCCACTGTCGAGTCTATCCCGCTCATCGTCAGTTCGATTATGAGCAAGAAACTCGCCGCTGGCGCCGACGCCATCGTATTGGATGTCAAGGTAGGCAACGGCGCGTTCATGAAGACACTGGAGGATGCAGAGGCACTGGCTGAGGCTATGGTGCGACTGGGAAACCAGGTCGGACGGAGCGTGATCGCACTCATCTCCGACATGAACCAGCCGCTGGGCTGGGCAGTGGGGAACACGCTGGAGCTACGGGAGGCGATCAACACGTTGCACGAGGGCGGCCCCAGGGACTTCCGCGAGCACTGCCTGGTCGTGGCAACGGAGATGTTGATGCCGGGCAGAAAGGCCACCGACACCAACGCCGCGCTCACACTGGCTTTGGAGACACTGGCCTCCGGGGCAGCCTGGCACAAGTTCAGGGAGATGGTAGAGGCCCAGGGCGGCGACGTGCGCTACATCGACGAGCCGGAACGGTTACCCAAGGCCAGGTTGGTCGAGCCTGTGCCTGCGCCGCGCAGTGGCTACCTGGCCGCTGTGAACGCCGCTGAGATCGGGAGGGCCGCGATGGAATTGGGCGGAGGACGGGAGAAAATCAGCGACCCGATTGACCACAGCGTCGGCGTGATCGTGCACTACAAGGTGGGTGATCTGGTACAGAAAAACACACCGCTGTTCACGATCCACGCCAACGACGAGGCGAAACTGGCGGCCGCCCGCGAGCGAGTGCTGGCCGCACACACCTTTAGCGACACGCACACCAACCGCCTGCCGTTGTTCTATCGCCGAATCGCAGAGTAGCCAGGGTTACGGCACACACTGCAACACGCCACCAGCGTCAATGCGATAACAGTAAAGCGACGCACCATCCCAGTTCCGCCTACCATTGAACTCAATCCAGCCCAACAGCCCGTTTCGTTTCACTGTCGCCAGCGTTGCCGCTACCCCCTCCCGCGCCGGTTCCCCGTGCGCGGCGATGGTCTGTTCCAGTGCCTCCAGCAGCATCCATGTGGCCTCGTAGGCCAGGAGAGCCAGCGGTCCGGGCGGCACGCCATTGGAAACAGCCCGGTAGGCGGCTACAAAATCCGCGCCGCCTGGGACATCCGCCGGGAAGGGCCATGGCGTGAAGTATATAGCCCCCTCCGCAGCATGGCCCGCCACGGCAACGAAATCGGTCATGGCCAACTCCGGCCCACCCAGGAAGACCCCCTCCCAGCCGTCCGCCCGCAGCGCTGAGACGACCACGCCCGCCACCACCGGGCCAGCATCACAGACGACCACCTCCGCGCCAGACGTACTCACTTCTGTCAACCAATCTGCGCTCGCCGGCGACACGATTGGCCAGATCCGCAGCCGATATTGCTGCGCATCGCGCCGCAGCGCCGCCCCTAGCGGACCACCCTCGGTCACGAGCGCTACGTCGCACAGCCCCAACCCCCCGAGGTGATGGAGCAGTGCACTCGCCACCGGTCCAGCGGGAGGGGCCAGGCGATAGACCTCCGCCTCCCCCCAGTTGAGCACCGGGTCGAGCACCGCCGGGGCAACGAGGGAGATGCCTGCCTCGGCGTATGAACTCAGGGCGGCGGCGGTCGTCTCCTCGCGGAAGTGGCCGATGGAGGCAACGACGGTGGAGTCGGCAGCCAGTTTGCGGGCCTGCTCGGCCGCCATCACCGGGTCGCCCCCATCGTCGTAGGCGACCAATTCGACGCTGTAGCCCCTCACCCCACCGGTCGCGTTGGCCTCGCGCAATGCCAGCCTGACCGCGTAGATGACATCGTAGCCGATGCAGCGATAACGCCCCTCGAACGGAGCGACCAATCCTATCTTCACGGTCGGCCGCACTGCCCCCGGGAAGCGACAAGCGGCAAGCGGCACAAGCAGGACGATCAGCAGCAAAAAAGAGAGGCAGCGCATCGCCGCCTCACCCTTCAATCTTCGAGCACCCACCAGTCTCGCACCCAGTATACAGCACCCAATGCTCACGGTACTCCACCGCCACACATCTCGTAATTACTGAGGTGCTCCTCCTCCGTCACGGCAAAAAGGTGGCTGCCGTCATCTTTCACGCAGTCGGCGAGGAAGAAATAATAGTCCGTGTCGGCCGGATACGATGTCGCCTGGATCGAGGCCAGACCAGGGCTACAAATGGGGCCAGGGGGCAAGCCCAGGTTACGGTAGGTGTTATAGGGCGAGTCTACCTCTGTAGCCTCCAGCGTGAACTGGGGCCACCAGCGGTCCGGGGTGCCCAGCGTATACTGCACGGTGGGGCAAGCGCCAAGGAACCAGCCCGCCTCCAGCCGATTGATATAGACCCCGGCGATGAGCGGGCGCTCGTGAGCCAGCACTGCCTCCCGCTCGACGATAGAGGCCAACGTGACCAGTTCGTAGGCGCTCAACCCACGGCTGGACGCCGCAGCCCGCATTTCAGGGGGCACGCGCTCGTCAAAGGTCTCCAGCATGCGGCCCAGAAGGTCAACGGCGGTACCTTCTTCGGGCAGACGGTATGTCTCGGGGAAGAGAAACCCCTCAATCGTCGCGGTAGAGGGCAGGTCAGCCAGAAAGTCGAAGGCGAAGCCCGAGTCGCGCCACCCGGTCGTCACCAGCGCCAGAAACTCGTCCTCCGATATGTCCGTCTGCGTTGCTACCACAGTAGCGACTTGCTCCAGCCGCAACCCCTCCTGGATAGTGATGACCTGCTCCGGGCGCTGTCCCCGCTGCAACGCCTGCGCAATTTCGGGTATGGTCATTGTCTGGCGCAGGGCGAACTCCCCGGCCTCGATGCCAGCATCCAGACCGTGGTATTGCACGTAACGACGGAACAATTCGGCATCGGAGATCAGTCCTTCCTGCTTCAACCGGGCAGCAATCTCAGCCGCTGTCTCCCCCTGTTCGACGGCGAAGGTGACCGGAGTACCGTCGTCCCCAACAGGCCGATCCAACTCGGCAGCCTTCGCGTCGAGGTAGACGCCAATGAGGAGATCATCCGGTGAGGATAGACCACACAGACCGACGGAGAATCCTCCACCGCCAGACGTGGGGTGAGTGACAAACCAGACGAGACTGCCCAGAGCGCCAATGATTGCTATCAACGCCACGGAAAAAGCGATAACCCTGCTTGCATCTTTCAAACTTGCTTCCCTCTCATCCGCTGCTGTCCCGCAACTCGCTGTTCTGACTATCCATATAACTCTGCAAGATCACGGCTGCTGCTATCGCATCGATCTCGCCCCCAGCGCGTGCCCGTTGTCTTTTCTTTTTCCTACGGCTCTGGCGTAGAATCTCATGCGCTGCGACAGTCGTGAAACGCTCGTCCCATGGGACAACCGGGACAGGAAGACGAGTAGCCAGCGCCTCCATGTAGCGCGCGACCCGCCGCGCCTGCGGCCCCTCCGTTCCGTTCAGGCTGAGCGGCTGGCCAACCACAACTAATCCGACGTCGTGCTCGGCCACGAGGGCCGCGACGACGGCGAAGTCCTCCTCACGCGAACCTCGCACCAGCGTCTGCAACGGGCGCACGACGGTGCCAGTAGAATCGCTGATAGCGATCCCCACGCGCCGCTCACCCACGTCCAACCCGAGGATGCGCATATCCTATCCCGGCCATACTACGGGGCTGGCGAAGCCTGGCTGTTAGCCAGGCTCTGCGGAACAACCTGCACGCTGATGCGCAGTGGAAGCAACGGCAGCCGGTCCAGCCATTCGGGCCAGATTGTGACCTGGGGGACCCCGGCCAGCGGGAACCCCGCCAGCAGCCGCTGACGGGCATCGGCTAAGTGACGCCCACGGACGACAGTGACCACCGCGTCGGTATCAAGCGCAGCAGCAGCGTAACCGCGAGCGGTGACGAAGAAGGTAAACCAGCCCGGACCAACGTCCTCCTCGGCCACCTCGCCCAATTCAAAGCGGGCGTCCACCAAAGCGTACCCTGGCGGCAGGCGATGCGAGAGGTCGGCATAGGCTACAGCCTCCGCATCGTCCACATCCGCCACCAGCCCACTCACCAGCAAGCGCATGTTAAGTCCTACTGTATCGGTCTGTTCGGCGATGAAGTGCGTGTATGCCTCCTTAGGCACCGCCTCAATGCGCAGCGACTGGCGAAGGAGGAAATCGGTAGATTCCATAAAGTTGCCCATTTCAGCATACGCCTGGTCGAGCAACTGGTGCATCAATTGCCTCCGCACCCGGTCGTAATCGGCCTGGGTGACGACGCGCGTCTCCTGGGGCTCCGCGCCTGTGGTCGGCTCTGGATTGACCACCCGCACGGCGGAAGCAGCCACGCCCTCCACCCGGTTGATCTGAAAAGCCTCCACGTTACTCCACCCCTCCTCCAGCGCCTCAATAGGCACGGTCGCCTGTCCAGCAGTAGGAACGGCGACGTCCGCAGTCGTACGGAAGCGGACAGGGTAACTGGTGGACGAGGTACGCACAACTGTACCGGCCGGTACGATGTAGTTCTGGGCCAACAAATTAGTGAACAGGACCACACCAGTCGCCCGGCCTCCAGCGACGTTCAGGGTGCCGGTCGTTTCGACATCGGCGTAACCCTCAACTTCGACACCGACCCGGCGCGCCGGAATGACTCGGGTAACGTGATCCACCGTCTCGACATCAGGATCCACGGATACCGGCACAATGGTAGCAAAGTTCCTACCGGCTGGCACCAGCGCCACCACAGCGTTCGGCACGACGGCGTAGGCAGTACCCGAGAGGATCAGAAGCGCCAGCACGAAGATGATAATGCGGACGCCCTGTTTGATCCAATCGAGCCACGGCGCGCGGAACCGCACAGGTCGGGGGCGGAGTTTAATCTCACCATCCCACCAGTGGCGGGGAGGTGGCTTCACCCGCTCCGGGGGCCGGCCACGCCACACCTCGGTCGCCCGCGCCTCATCAAGGCTGGTGAAGGCCGGGAATCCGCACCCACGGGCCAGTCGCCGCCGCTCTGGGTCGGCGGAGACGATAGCAACCTCCAACTGCCTTCGTTCGGCCTCGCGCCGCAGAAGGTCGAAATCCAACGCACAGGAAAGGAAACGCATGTCCCACGGCAGGACAAGCGCAACACGACCTCCGCCTAACCAACCAAGTCGGTGTCGGACAGAGGAAGCGTCATCCCGGGGTTGCAGTTCTACGACGGAGTAGGTTCCAAAGCCCATAACTGCCGCTAGCCGCTGGCCGTCAGCCACCACTGACCGCTAACTGCCACCTAGTGTGCCAGCGTCTCCTCCAGCATATGGGAGACCCGGCGCAGCGCCTCATTGAGCCGACTGGGATCACGTCCACCCGCCTGGGCCAGAGAGGGCTTGCCACCCCCACCGCCGCCCACGATGCGCGCCATAGCACGCACCAGTTCAGTCGCGTCCACGCCGCGCTTCACCAGGTCAGAGGTAACAGCAGCGACGAACGCGGGCCGCCCGCCCAGCACAGTACCCAGGACGACGACGCCGGAGCCCAGACGGTCACGGAACCAGTCGGTCATCTCGCGCAGCACCTCCATGCTGGGCGCAGACACCCGGGCGCTCAACAATGACACCCCAGCCACCGACTGCACCTGCTCCAGCAAGGTCTCGAACTCGCGGCGTGCCAACTGCTTCTGGAGGCGCGTGATCTCCTTGCGGGCAGCCTGCAGTTCGTCCAGTAACCCCAGCACCTTACGGTCCACCTCGTCGGCCGAGACCCCCAGATAAGCGGCCGCGTTTCGGAGTATCCCCAGTTGGCGCTCGACCAGTTCAACCGCCACACGGCCAGTCACCGCCTCAATGCGGCGCACCCCCGCCCCCACCCCCTCCTCAGACACGATGTGAAACAGACTAATCTCGCCTGTCCCGTTCACGTGAGTACCGCCGCACAACTCCTGGCTGAAGGGCTCACCCGGCCACCCGGTGCGCACGACGCGCACAATATCGCCGTATTTCTCGCCAAAAAACGCGAGCACCCCCTCGCTCACAGCATGGCGATAGCCCTCCTCGGTGACATCCAACGGATAATTGACCAGGATAGCATCGTTGACAGAACGGGACACCGCGTCCAACTCGTCCTGGGTCAACATGGCCGGATGAGTGAAGTCGAAGCGCAACCGGTCAGGCGCGACCAGCGACCCGGCCTGCTGCACGTGCTCGCCCAGGACATAGCGTAACTCGCTGTGCAGGAGATGGGTGGCAGTGTGATTGCGGGCGATGTCCATCCGTTGTTCGTAGTCCACGACAGCCCAGACAACATCGCCGACTCGGGGCCGCCCCTTTGTGATCACACCGATGTGGACAATTAAGCCGGGGATCGGCCGACGCACATCTTGTACCTTGATCTCCCAGATCGGTTCCTCCTCCTCCGGCGGGTAGGAAGCGATAAAGCCGGTGTCGGAGACCTGGCCGCCGGACTCGACGTAGAAACAGGTCGCTGGCAGCACCACCTCGATCTGGTCTCCCTCTTTGGCCGACTTAACCACCTCGCCACCGCGCAGGATCGCCGCAACCCTGGTTTCAAGTTCAGTAGCCGCATACGGGTCGTGCTCAACACCGTCCTTGCCCAAGTACCCCTGCTTTTGCAGTTCCTCCAGCACCTCCTGGTAGCGCACCAGCGCCTCCTGGTCAGGAGCCTCAAATGATTCCACCTGCCGGGCGCGCCGGCGCTGCTCATCGAGCGCTTCCCGATAGCCGGCCTCGTCAACACTCAGACCCCGTTCCTCAGCCACGTCGCGCGTGATCTCCAACGGCAAGCCAAAGGTATCGTAGAGTCGGAAGACCGCATCGCCCGGCACGACCTTCTCGTCCTTCTTCTCCAGTCCGGCCAATACCTCGTCCAGTCGCGCCAGGCCCAGGTCAAGCGTGCGCAGGAAGCGCTCTTCCTCCTGGGTGATGGTGGTGAGGATAAACTGGCGACGGCTTGTGAGCTCCGGGAAGAAAGGTCCCATGATCTCAATCACAACTTTGGCGACCTCTGACAGGAAAGGCTGGATGAAGCCAAGTTTGCGCCCAAAGCGGGCCGCGCGACGCAGGATCATGCGCAGCACATAGTTGCGCCCCTCGTTGCCCGGAAGGACACCATCGCCAATGAGGAAAGTGACCGCCCGCCCGTGGTCAGCGATGACACGGTAGGCGACGATGTTCTCTGTTACCTCGGCGTCAGCGTGGCCCACCATCTCCTGCACACGCCGGATGATGGGCATAAAGAGATCGGTTTGGTAATTGGAGTCCAGCCCCTGGAGCACGGCGACCAAGCGCTCGAATCCCGCGCCAGTGTCCACGTGCTTGGCTGGCAACGGGCGCAGGGTACCGTCGGCGTCCTTGTTGTACTGGATGAAGACCAGGTTCCACAACTCGACGAAGCGCTCACAATCACCGTTGACCTGGCAGACGTGACCGGGCTCCCCCTGGCGGTTACAGGCCTGAGGCCCCTTGTCATAGTGAATCTCGCTGCACGGCCCACAGGGGCCAATGTCAGCCATCTCCCAAAAATTGTCCTTGCGGCCGAAGTAGACAATGTGTTCAGAAGAGATCTCTGTCTCCGACCGCCAAAAGCCTGCTGCCTCCTCGTCGGTCTCCAGTTCTCCCATTTCATCTTTGAACACAGTGGCCCACAACCGCTCCTTGGGCAATCCGCAGACCCCGGTCAGGAATTCCCAGGCCCAGGCGATGGCCTCTTTTTTGTAGTAATCGCCAAAGGACCAATTGCCCAGCATTTCGAAGAGGGTGTGGTGGTAAGGACTGTGCCCCACGTCCTCCAGGTCGTTGTGTTTGCCAGAGACACGCATGCACTTCTGGGTGTCAGCGGCGCGGGTGTAGGACCGGGTACCCAGATCCAGAAACACATCCTTGAACTGGTTCATCCCGGCGTTGGTGAACAGCAGCGTGGGATCATCCACCGGCACCAGGCTGGCGCTGGGCACGATGGTGTGGCCCCGCTCAGCGAAGAAATCAAAAAAGCTTTGGCGCACCTCGGCGCTGGTCATTCTCTTCATAGGTCCCTATCCTCTCCAGGTTGGGCGGTATTGTAGCCGGAAGGGGACAAACTGTCAACTGGCGATTAGCCGCTAAGGGTGTCTGAAGAATGCCTGTAGTGACGACTTCAGTCGTTAACCGCAGGTATTGTTGGGTCGAGAAACGACCGAAGTCGTTACTACGGAAACGGCTGGGCGTTGTAGAAGTCGCACTCGCCTTGGAGGATACAGCGGGCACATTCGGGGTTGCGGGCATGGCAGATAGCGCGACCGTGGGCGATAAGGTTAAGATGAAAAGGATAGTAGATGCCAGACGGGGCAAGGGCCTCCAGCAGTTCGTGAGCCTTCTCGCGCGAGGTCCCGGACGGGATGAGGCCCAGCCGCCGACAGACCCGATGGACATGGGTGTCCACAGGAAAAGCGGGCCGCCCCAGCGCGAAGAGGAGAACAATGGCAGCGGTCTTGGGGCCAACGCCGGGGATGCTAAGCAACCACGCCCGCGCCTCGTCCAGTGGCAGGTCAGCCAGGAAGTCCAGGGAGAGTCCCTCTCGCTCGGCAGTGATACGGCGCAGCGCTTCCTGGATGCGGGGGGCCTTGGTGGGGGCCAGCCCCGCCGGGCGGACCGCCTCGACCAGTTCCCCCAGCCCCGCATCGCGGACCACCTCCCAGGTGGGGAATCGCTCCCGCAGCCGTTCGAACGCCCGGTCCCGGTTGATGTCGTTGGTGTTCTGAGAGAGGATGGTGGAGACAAGGGTGGCGACGGGATCGCGGGGGTGCCAGGTGTGGTCGCCATACTCGGAAAGAAGCAGGTTATGGATGCGAACGGTTTTAGAAGTTCCTGGTTTCATGGTTTCATAAGAATCTCTGCGCCTCTGCGTCTCTGCGTTAGAAATCGCCCTTTTTGCAGGGGAGTCATCTATGACGACGTATCTTTATCCATATTGGGCGTCCTGGTGCTGCGCACTCGCGCGTGCGCCCGGAAGACCGCACCCTTGGCAACCGCTGGAGCAGCCAGCAACTCATCGAACATGGCCGCCTGCGCCCGCACCTCCTCGCTGCCCTGTTCGTCGCCCAGCAGCGCGGCGTACTCCCGCAAGGCGGACAGTTCCGCACCAGCCCGTCTCCTCCCTTCGGCCGAACTCTTCGCCATCGCCCGCGATACGCCCAGCACGTTCGTCGCCTGCATCTGTCCCAGCACATGTTCCGCCACCGGCACGACCACTCCATCCCGCTTGCCGAAGGCGGCCGGTTCCACAAAGCGCACCGTGACACGGTTGAGCCGGGTGCTCAAGCGATTCCCGGCCGGTGAGTGGTAAGTCAACGATCCCTCCACGCTCAACTTCGAGGGAGCCGGCTGGGCTGGCAGCGTCAAGCGAATTGGGACCTCCAGTTCGATGTCGCTGGGAATATCACCCAGGGAGATAGTCGCCTCCCCACCAGCCTGCTGGGCCGGGTACGCGGAGGAAAGAGGGAAAAGAGCGGCGCCGGCCGGGATAGTCAAATGGAGTGTGGCATCCCGAGCAGCCAGGGAAGCGACCTCGCCCAGTTCCCCGGCCATATACGCGCCGATCTGAGCAGCATCCAATACGTGATAGAAACGCCCGCCGCCCTGGGTAGCAATTTCGACCATGAGCGACTCGTTGTAGTCTCCGCCGACGCCCAGAGTGGAGACGATAATCCCCCGCTGCCGGGCCTCGTAGCCACGCTGCCCCACCGCCTCAATGTCCGTCTCGCCGACATTCGCTTGCCCGTCACTGAGCAGCAGCACCAGATTGGTCTCCTGCCTCCTGGCGGCGACCTTCTCCAGCCCCAGTTCCAGCCCGCCACAGAGGGCAGTCCGCCCGCCAGCGCCGATCTCCTGCAACGCGCTTTCAACGACGCGGCAGGTGTGATCGTTGACCTCGGCCGGTTCAAAGGCACAGGTCACTTCGTTGGCAAAGGTGACGAGCGAAAAAATGTCGCCGTCGTGCAGACGGCGCAGCGCCTGGCGCACCGCCTCCTTGGCCTGCGCCAGCTTCTGTCCCCGCATCGAGCCGGAAACATCGAGGATGGCGGTGAAACTGAGCGGCTGGCGCCCGGTCTCGGTGGGGGCAGCCTCCTCGGGCGGAATCTGCGCGGGAGTCCGTATCGTGACGAGCAGGTAGCGGTCAATGTTTCGCCCACCTGGCGCCGTCACCTGGTCCAATTCCATCTGGACGCGCACATAGGACACCCGCTCGTCCGGGGGCGGCTCGACCTCGAAGACCAGTTCCCCCCCACAGCGGACACAGGTCTTCACCCCTGCGGGCTCGTCCTGCAAGAGCCCGCAGTACTGGCAGCGCATCAATCTCATCTTCATCATCGCCTCCTTGCAGCGTATTATAGCACAACAGTGGCGCAATTGAAAAAAGAGCGTAGTTGTGCTATACTCTCGTCTGCGCGCAGCGCCACTGTTTGCGGTCGCCCGCAGCAAGAGATAACAAACAACGGAGGCATCACAATGTCAAAAGGTGATAGAACCAAGATTCTCGTGACCGGCGCATGCGGTCAAATCGGTTCGGAGTTGACCATGGCACTCCGCGAAAAGTACGGCAATGAAAACGTCATAGCCAGCGGTCACAAGACAGAACCCAGCCCCACGCTACGTGACTCTGGTCCCTTCGCATTCATTGACGTGACCCGGCGGGAGACCGTCGAGGAGATAGTGAACAGGTACAACATTGACACTGTCTACCACCTGGCCGCCATCCTCTCCGCCACCGGCGAGAAGAACCCCCACCTGGCCTGGAACGTCAACATCAACGGCCTGTACAATATCCTGGAGATCGCCCGGGAACGCAAGATGACCCGGGTTTTTTGTCCCAGTTCCATCGCCGCCTTCGGGCCGGAGACCCCCAGGGACAACACCCCCCAGGAAACAATCCTGAGACCGACGACGATGTACGGCGTCACGAAGGTGGCCGGGGAACTGTTATGCGACTACTACTTCCAACGCTTCGGCCTGGACGTGCGAGGGTGCCGCTACCCGGGCATCATCAGCAGCGAGACCCCGCCCGGCGGCGGCACCACCGACTACGCGGTGGAGATCTTCTACGAGGCGATCAAACACAAGCGGTACACCTGCTTCCTGAGGGAAGACTCAGTCCTGCCTATGATGTACATGCCCGACTGCATCAAGGCTACCCTGGACCTGATGGAGGCGGATCTTTCCAGGCTCAAACACCACGCCGATTTCAACCTGGCAGCGACAAGTTTCGGCCCCGCCGAATTGGTGGCGGAGATCAAGAAGCACATCCCAGAGTTCGTATGCGAGTATAAGCCCGACTTCCGGCAGAAGATCGCTGATTCCTGGCCCCGCACCATTGACGACAGCGCCGCGCGAGAGGAGTGGGATTGGGAGCCGAAGTATAACCTGGCGGCGATGACGGCGGACATGCTGGAGAAATTGGGGCAGAAGCATGCGGAGGGTCGTCTCTAGACTGAAGTCCAAAGTCCAGAGGCCCAGAGGCTCATAGTTGACATCTACCCCCCCAGCGGCTATAATCCCTGATAGGAGCCGCCTGACGTGGGCGACCGGTTATTGGGTGAACGCTTTTGAAAGGGTGAGAGGCTATGATTGAGATCACGCTCCAGGTACCTGAGAACCTGGCTGAACGGTTGCAGCCGGTGCGCGAACAGTTGCCAGAGATCTTGGAAATCGGGCTGCAGTACAGTCGCCCGCTTTCAATCCGCGCCTATATCCAGGCTCTTGAGTT
The DNA here is from genome assembly GCA_016783285.1 of Anaerolineae bacterium. The sequence goes on along the minus strand of JADHWW010000105.1, from coordinate 33,913 downwards.
CCTGGCGACTGCTCCGACCCCGGCCGAAATCCTCGCCTTCCGCCCTTCACCTGCCATTCAGATCGAAGTCAACCGCTTGCTGAGCAGACACAAGGTTGGAACATTGACGCCAGACGAAGAGAGTGAACTCGACCGGATCGGTGACCTGGAACATATTCTGATGGCGCTCAAAGCCCGCGCCAGGCAGCAGTTGGACCAAAGCGAAGAGAAATGACCTATGTGTCCGCCGCGCTGCGTCGCCTCGTTTCGGAGCGAGCCGGCTATCGCTGTGAATACTGTCTCCTGCCGGAAGAGTTTTCCTCTTTCCCTCACGAGCCCGATCATGTTGTTCCAGTGAAGCACGGCGGCACAACCACAGCCGACAATCTAGCCCTGTCGTGTTTCTGGTGCAACCGGCTCAAAGGCAGTGACCTGGCGGCGCTGGATCCTCAAACTGACCAGATAACACCTTTGTTCAATCCTCGCCTCCACACCTGGACCAATCATTTTCGACTGGATGACGCTGTGATTGTTCCCCTCACACCGGAAGGGCGCGCGACGACCACTCTTCTCAAATTCAACCGGCCTGACCGCCTGACGGCGCGTCTGTTGCTTTTCAAAGCCGGCTATTACCCACATGATATCTTGGCTGTATAGGCTCCGGCGATACCATCGCTCGGGAGAAGTAGCACGAACTGTAAGCGGAAGAGAACCACGGAACCAAAAGGAGTAAAACAATGGCAGACAAACTAGATTTCATGCGACAGGAACTTGAGGCCGCCAAGGCCGAAAAGCGGTACATCAACATCCGCACGATGGACTCCCCCGCCGACGGTTGGATGGTGGTGGACGGCAAGAAGGTGCTGAACTTCTGCACCAATAACTACCTGGGGCTGGCCAACCACCCGGTAATTAAGGAGGCCGCCACGAAAGCCGTCGAAGAGTGGGGGGTTGGGCCGGGCGCAGTCCGCACCATCGCCGGCACCCAGCGCCTGCACGTCGAGTGCGAGAGACGCCTGGCCGAGTTTAAGCGTGTCGAGGCGGCCCTGCTGGTGCAGAGCGGCTTTTGCGCCAATCAGGCCGCCATCCCCCCGCTGGTGGGCCGGGACAAGAAGGCTGGCGTCCAGGACTGCATCTTTTCTGACCGGCTCAACCACGCCTCCATCATTGACGGCGCGCGGCTGAGCGGAGCCAAGACCATCGTCTTCGAGCACCGCGACCCGGCCGACCTGGAGGCCAAGATCAAGGAGCACCTGCCCAACTTCCGGCGCGGGCTGATGGTCACCGACGGTGTCTTCTCAATGGACGGCGACGTCGCGCCACTGGACAAACTGTACGAGGTGGCGGCCAAGTACGACGTGCTGACGATGGTGGACGACGCCCACGGCGAGGGCGTGCTGGGCCAGGGGCGTGGCATCGTGGCCCACTTCGGGCTGGAGGGCAAGTTCGACGTCGAGATCGGTACGCTCTCCAAGGCGTTTGGCGTGATGGGCGGCGTCATCGCTGGCAAGAGAGTGGTGGTGGACTATATCCAGCAGAAAGCACGTCCCAATCTCTTCTCCAGCGCACTCACCCCGGCCGACACCGCCGCCTGCATGGCCGCCGTGGATTACGTCGAGGCACACCCGGAACTGGTGGATAGGCTGTGGGAGAACGCTGAATACTTCAAGGCCGGCATCAAACAACTGGGCATAGACACTGGCCGCACCGAGACACCCATCGTGCCGGTGATGCTGGGCGACGTGCAACTGGCCAAGGAATTTAGCGCCAAACTGTTCGAGTATGGCGTGTTCGCCATGGCGCTGGGCTTCCCCACTGTTCCGAAGGGTCAGGCGCGCATCCGCGTGATGAACACCGCCGCGCACACACGCGATGACCTGGACCAAGGGCTGGAAGTGTTTGAGAAGGTGGCGCGGGAATTGGGAGTGATTTAGGAGAAAGTACTTGCGCAGGGGAATCTGATTGAATGAGACAGGGGCGGGCTCGACGGCGTGCGGCGGGCCTGCCCCGTTGACGTTCCCCATCCCGCGTGTTATAATTGGGCTGCGATGAGTAATGAAGGAAAGCCAGAAGGAAAGCCAGTGCGAGAGTCAGCAACACCATACGCGGTTGAACCACAGGTAGAGGTACGCATCTCCCTGTCAGCACTGTTCGAGGCGGTGGAATGCCTGGGCGAGGATGGACTGCGCCAGTTGCGGCAGTGGGCGGACGAGCGGCTGGCTGCCCTCCCCGCTGAGGCAGGCATCCGAGAGGGAAAGCCCGGACAGACGCTGACCCGCTTTGCTGGCTGGATTGCCTCGGATGACCTGGCCTTGATGCGAGAGGCCGTCGAAAGCGGCTGTGAGAGGGTAGACCTTGATGAATGGTAAGGTCCTGCTCGACACCAATATCATCATCGCGCTGTTTGGGCAGGATGAGGCGGTAACGTGGTAGCCAACCCGCGCCGTTGGACGTGTGCCACAGGCAAGAAGGGACAGGTCCGGTGACAGGCCTGCCCCGTTGACATCTCCCTTCCATCAAACCGGGCGCGTGACCGGGCGGCACTTCGACCACCTGGCCCTTGAACCAGGGAAATAGGGGGATTTCCTCAGCAGCCAATGGCGGACGATGGGCCGAAACAGCCGTATCAGATGCCGCCGATACCCTAGCAGTGCGAGCATCTCCTGGATGTAGTCCCCCAGATCACGCCGCTGGTAGTTGAGAAGCCTTTGGCTTTCGGTGGTGTCCACCCAGTCGGTGCAAAAAGGCGTCGAACCAAAGGCCTCTTCCGGCAGTTTGCCCACTCCCATCGCGTCCAGTATCCGCCCTACAATCTCGCGATAGTGATACTGGCAACGCTGCCCTCCCCCGATCAGCAGGGTTTTCCCCCACACTTCCTCGCTGCTTATACCGTTGGCGAGCGCCAGCCCCACGTCCCGCGTGTGCACGTATTCCATGCGGTTGTCCAGGGGAACATCGAACATCCCTGGATCCAGTCGTATCGCCAGTGGCAGCGTAGCAGACAACCTGAGGATGGCCCACTCCAAGCCGGATGACTTGACCAATTGTTCGCACGCCACCTTGTGACGCGAATAGTGTTCGATGGGTTGAACCGGATCCGAGACGGTCCTGGGCGGCGGTTGATCTTGCGTTCTACCGTAGACGTGGTACGTCGAGGTGAAGATAATCTTAGGTGGCCTGGGAAGGAGTTTCATCGCGTCGAGCAGATTGCGTGTGCCCCCCACGTTGACCTCTCGGGCCCAGTCGGGACGAGCCTCAGACTCGACGCCGGTAGCCGACATTTTGGGGATGATAAACGCCAGGTGAACCACGACCTCCTGGTCGCACACCGCGACGGCGATCTCTTCCGGGCAGCGCAAATCTCCCCACACTACCTCTATCTGGCCCTTGAACCTGCGGGCGATCTTCTCATTCGCTTTCGTCTTAAGGTCGAAACAGCGCACAGTGTGGCCTCGCTTGATCAGCTCTTCCAGCGTACTCGTTCCGACGTTGCCGAAAGCGCCTGTCAACAACACATTCACCTCACTACCTCCTCTAGTTCTGAGTTTTCTACTCACTACTTCTTCTCCAGGCCGTCCAGGAGCATCCGCACGCCCTCCCGTGCTACCTCCCCCCAGTCGGCCCCCTCGGGATCAAGCAATCCCTGCAGTACCAAACCAGCGGCCATAGAGACGATAACCAGTGCCGCCATGTCGGGATCAACGGGCCGCAACGTGCCCTCAGCGATGCCAGCCTCGATCATACCAGAGAAGAAGGCCCGATACTGCCGGTACGGGGCGATGGTCGCCTGCCAGACCGCCGGATCGCGCGCGGCCTTGATCCAGAACTCCAGAGAGATCGGAAGTTGCCCGCCCTCCATCTGGAAGACCGGCCGGGCCATCTCGGCCATCCGCAGAAGCCCCTCGGGGACCGTGTCCGCCTCGGTGCGGGCTGCTGCCAGTTGGGTGGACAACTCCGCCAACCAGCGATCCAGCAATTCCAGGAAGAGGACCTGCTTGCTGGGGAAGTGGTGGTAGAACGATCCCTTGGTCACACCAGCGCGGCGGCAGATCTCTGCCACCCCGGCACCGTCGTAGCCGTACCGGCCAAAACACTCCTCCGCTGACCGCAGAATGCGCGAGTGGGTCTCCTCTCCCCGCCGTTGTGAAGTCATCTCCACCTCCATAAAATACCGACCGGTTGGTATTATTCTACCACAGTTCTTCTCCTTGTCAAGATTGGCACATCGCCTCGCTCGCTGCTCTGGCGACCCCCCGCACCGGGCCATGGATGGCATCTGACCAAACTTGACACCATCAGAAAAAAGAGTACCCTTCGGATAAGGAGGAGATGAACGGCCCAGACGATCTGCACAGATCAGTGCGCGAAGCATTCAAGATCGGATCAAAGGGCAGTGAAACGCTCCGTTACCCAACCGTAACCTTTCTGTAACAGGCAGGCAGAGATAATTGTGGCATAATAGGACTGGTGGGCAAACGCACAGGCAGGCAATTAAATGACCAGAGAGGAGGAACAATGCACAGGAGGATAACGAGACTCGGCCTGGCGCTCGCGCTGATACTGGTGCTGGCAGCACCAGCCTTCGCCCAGAGTTCTGTCATCCACGTCGTGCAGCGGGGAGAGAACCTGTTCCGCATCGCGCTGCGCTACGGGGTGACGGTGAACACGCTGGCGGCGACCAACGGCCTGAACAATGTCAGCCGCATCTACGCCGGGCAGCGGTTGGTCATCCCAACCGGCGGCAGCACGACCAGCCCGACCAGCCCCTCGTCGGGCGTGCACATCGTGCGACGGGGAGAGAATCTGTTTCGCATCGCGCTGCGCTATGGCATTACCTACCAGGCGTTGGCAGCCGCCAACGGCATCGCCAACCCCAACCATGTCTACGCGGGACAGCGGCTGGTGATCCCAGGCCACGGGACCGCGCCATCGGTGCCAGCCCAACCCGCACCATCGGTGCCAGCCCAACCCGCACCATCGGGCCAGACCTACACAGTGCGGCGCGGTGACACGCTCTCGGCCATCGCCCGGCGGTACGGCGTCTCGATGTGGACGCTGGCGCAGGTCAACGGCATCCGCAACCCTTCGTTCATCTACGTCGGGCAGGTGCTGCGCATCCCCGGCGGTGGGAGCCCCGCCCCACCCGTCTCACCTGCTCCAGCCCCAGCCCCGGCCCCGGCCAGTGGTCGCTGGATCGACGTGAACCTCAGCGCACAGCGGGTCACCGCCTACCAGGGGAACACACCTGTGCACAGCACGCTCGCCTCGACCGGACTCCCGCGCACGCCGACCCCCACGGGCCAGTACCGCATCTACGTCAAGTACGTCTCCACCCTTATGTCCGGTCCCGGCTACTACCTGCCCAACGTGCCCTACACGATGTACTTCTACCGGGGCTACGGCCTTCACGGCACCTACTGGCATTCCAACTTCGGCCGTCCCATGAGCCACGGCTGCATCAACCTGCCCACGCCGGAAGCACGGTGGTTCTTCAACTGGGCCTCAGTGGGCACGCTGGTTAAGATTCACTACTGACGTGATGCGTGAAACGTGAAAACGCCTCACTCCCTGGGGCCAGTCTCAGATCCGCCCCCTGGCTCGGGTAAAGACCGACCAGAGCACTTGTACAGGAACAGAAAGGCCCCGTCCCGGGACTGCCCTTGTTCCCGAGATGGGGCCTAAAGCTTTTTGCGCCACAAGCGCGCTCTCACGCGACGCACTATTACTACAACGTGACTTCGCTCTAGAAACCCGTTTTCTGGCGCCTCCAATTCAATCCGCCAGTGTTACGGAGCCGATTTGCCAACCAGAGTAGCTCCGGCATAGGAGAAAACGGGTTTCTTTCAAGCCATTATGTCAAAATAACGTTGTAGTACTGTTTGGCTCGGGGACTCTCGGCTGTGTCCGCTTCTAATCCGTATATGCCCGACGAAGACCCCGCAGTTCAGCCATTAATCGAGCGGGAAGGCCGTCGCGCCAATACCGCCGCTGCCGTCCCCGATAGCAGACGTTGTCCCATACCCCGCTCCCCAGACAGTGAAGTCGTCATAGCGCAGGTAGACGGGTGATGTTGACCCGCTGCCGGCATAGAGCCCCACGCGGCGGCTGCCGGTGTAGGTACTGTCGTAGTAAGTATTCAGGGAGTGATCGTTGACATAGAGCCGGATCTGCGAACCATCGCGCGTCACCCTGAGCAGATTGTGGCTGTCGTAGCTGTTGATGTAGGATGAGGCGGTGTATGGAATGAGATTCGTCCACGTGCCACCGTCGTAGCGATACAGGCTGTACTCCTGTCGCCCGGGCTGGACTATGAAGAAGTAACCCTGGCCCTCGCTGCTATCGAGGCCGAACACGATGCCGTAACGACTATTGGCCCCAGTACCGCGCCAGGCTTCAAGTTCAATCGTGCAGTCAGAGCAGGTAAATCCCGGCCAGGCCCAGACACTCCAGTTCGCCTGCTTGAGTTGCATGCGGTAGTTGCCATTATAGTAATCGAGGGCATGGTTGGTGTAGTCACCGGTGGGCCAACCGCTGCCGGAATCGCTGAAGTCATCGAAGTAGAGCCGGTCAGCCCCATAGCTGCGGAGCACCAGCGGTAGATAGATGCTCGTCCGCTCCAGGCCGCCAGCGTCGCTGGAAACCCGCGATCCTGCACTGATCTCATACACCCCACCGCTTCCGGTACCGCTACGATGCGAAACTTCAGCGTAGACGGTACCACCCGTGCTCACGGAGATGGGAATGTAGAGATAACCGTTGTCACTGACGCTTGTGGTCAAATCTACGTCGGCGAGCACCGTAGTCCCATCTGATGCAAACACTCGTAGCCGGGGGTCCATACCAAGCGCCAGGTTGCTGACACGCAAAACCAACTCGCCTGCGCTGGAGACGCTCACCTCAAACACGTCCACGTCGCCCTGACTGTCGATCTTGCCGGCGATATCGGTGTTGTCCGTCCCCAGGTCGGTTGCGCTCCAATCAGGATCGTCCTCGTGATCATCACTCTGTACACCCTCAACAGTGATCTGGATTCTTGCAAACCGCTCGAAGTTCTCTGTTATGGGGATTGAATCCGCTATTGGGAGCGCTTCACCGTCAGGGCCGATTGATGGTTGGAGGCCGAGTTCTGTAAGCTCAGCGGTGCCAGCACTGTTGTCAAACTGCGCGGTGATGTTGTAGGTGCCGTCCTGATCATAGTCCAGGATAGCGGAGTATAGACCATCATCAGCCACGGCGTCCGGGGCCACACCATCGTCCAACAAGGCAAATGACGTGACAGTGCCGTCAGGCTTTTCGACGCTTGCACTTACTCCCGCACCCAATATCGGCACTTCCTTGCCAGGGATAGCCAGTAACACGATCGGCTCAGGATACTGGACCACGTCTCCAGTAAGGGAGGTCAGCGAGGTCGCATAGGTAAAGCGGTCTTCCGCAGACCCACTGGCCCTGTAGGTAAGGTCAACGTCTGAACTGGACGCTTCTGCTTCTAACTTCCAATCACCCGAAGTCAGAGAATCTGCATCCAGGAGACAGATTGTTTCCGTGCCAGAAGCGCTGCAGTCCGCCGTATCTACGAGAGTGTCGCTCGGGTCGAGCAAGGTGAGGTCAACGTCCCCAGGAGAACCGTCGTAAGTCACCACCAGATTTAGCCGACTGAGCGTTGAGTCAACGCAGATCGGCATTGAGGACGGCAATCCGCTTGGCACCGTTGTGCTACCCGTCGCGATACCCACACTGGGCGAGGTCAGTTGCTGAGCGTCTTGGAATACCTGCGTTAACTCAGCCAGGGTCGTGGGCGAGGAGTAGTACCTGCCGCCGGTGTCGTTTGCCATCTGCTGGAGCGTAGCGGTATCGGCGCTAGCCCCGTAGGCGAATGTGAACAGAGGAATGTGAGCCGACTGGTAGGCAGGAATAACCAAGAGTGGACCGACCCCCGTGTTGCTATAGCCATCGGTCAGAAGATAGACGACCCGATTGGTGTTGCTGATGGCCGAGGAGGCCAGTAGATCATCCAACGCTTTCTGTGCTGCATCACCAATGGCCGTCATCCCACCAACGCTGATTGTGTCGATCTGGGCCTTGATGGCGGTCTTTGTCGCCTCGCTATCAATAGCGGTCAGCGACTGGACCACAGTGACTGTGTCGTCGAACTTGATAACGCCGATTGTCGTATGGTTGATCTGAGCCAGGTCTACCAACAGTTTTGCTGCCGTCTTGGCGTTGTCCAGGGGAGTCCCCGACATGCTTCCCGAGTGGTCAACGACAATTTGATACGAGCTGTCCCCTCCGCTCACCCATACGATATCGAGATCACTACGGGCAGCCGCTGCGGGCAGATCGATGGCGGGGTGTGTGCCTGTGGTGGGTGCAACTGCTGCCAGATCAGCATAGTAGATGCGCTGTGGCAGAGCCTTGCGCTGGCCGTCCCGTGGATCGTCGGCAACCGGCCGCGCCAAAGTCTCCCAGCAACTGGCACCATAGACTCGGTGTTGTGCAGTGTTTCCGGTGTCGCTGATGGCTGTGGAAAAATTGAGCCAATTGTAATCGTGACCGCTACCTTCATCGACCGCATTCCACTGGCTGTTCATGATCGAGTTTGGCACGGGATCATCAGTGGAGTGGGGGAAGTGAAAGATGGTGTCATAGGACGGATCGCCTCTGTATTCGTCGTAAAGCCCATAGAAATAGTGGCCCCACTCGTGGGCAAGCGTGTAGCCACCTCCTTGCCCGCCCTCGTCATCATCCAGGAACTTGGTAGTGCCAAACGTATCGCAGAAGTTGACGTGGTCACCTTGCACAGATCTCCCGGAGGGGGCTGCGTTGGGATGGCAACTGGCCACCCAAATGACATCCGCCCTGTCGGCGAAGTTTCCCCCCGTGTAGATCGTCACCTTTTGGATCTTGTGCGCGCCGTTGGAGGCCTCATACACGCCGTCAGCGAAGTACCGAATGATGCGCTCGTAAGGCGCACGGTCGGCGGCCGAGGTAGGTGAGCTATGGAGTGAAATCGTCACATTATACAAGGTAGCAGCTTGCCTGCGTGCTTGCGGCGAAGAAAGGGCCGTTGTAGGAGACAACAGTACGATAACTATGACCATAAGCAGAGAAAGCACAACAACAGATCGTTGGCGCACACTGAGCAATTCCATGGCAACCCTCCTTGATCTTTATGGTTCCGCTGTGAGCAAATGCCTGATTTGAAACACTTGATCGCCATAGGCAATATGCGCGCTCCTTCCATGTTCAAAAGAGAGCGGCATGGCGCCATAAGGCGACTCATCAGAATCAACTCTAATCAATCTGCGCTCATGTGTAATTGCCTGCTTAAGCAGCGGGCTGCTTTCTAGTTGCTCATGGCTGATATCAATGACCAGACCCGCTTCTCGCAACTGCGCCGCTTTTTCTGTCGTTAGCAACTGACCCCGAATATACCTGCGCCCCGGGGCAATCGGCTGCGACGGCAACGTTTGAGCCAGCGCCTTTGTGCTTTCCACCAACTGCTGCAACACGTGCGGCGCAACGTCGGGGTTGCCAACCCATTGACTTGCGGGCGCATTGCAGAAGGCAACCTCGACGAGGAGCGTCGGCCCGGCGTGCTCGGGCAGCACCACACCACCGCTACTTGCCCCCGGACCCTCCTCTGGCAGTGACGGCATCTCGAAATTGTTGAGGCTTTGAAATATGTCAGATACGTCAACGCTACCTTCTCGCCGGGTCAAGACTATGTCATCATTCCTCTCGCCGGTCTGCTGGACAGTTCCATCCCTGGCAACATAGACGACCCCCATCAAAGCGGGCATCCCGCCTATTTGCTCTTCATACTCCACAATGAATACGTGGCACACACTCATTTCAGTTCGAGTTGGATTTACATCGGAGGCTGTCGGCGACGGCGTCATAGTCAGTGAGGGTACCGGATCGGTGGAGCACACTGTCGAGGAGGGTGCTGTGATTGGTGCAGCCGACGGCTCGGTGGGGGACATCGCCGTCGGCGGCTCCACCCGCAACTGGGTGCAGGCCGTCAGCAAGATTGCCACAAGAGGGAGAAGGCCAGCGAGCTCATGCGGGTGATAGAAGCGGCTAGTCATTGCGATACGCAGAACCCCCTTTAACTGGGGATTTGGAATAGTTGGGTGAAAACAGCCACGGGATTGCTGATGGTAGGCCAGTAAGAGCATCTTACCACATATTTGCGCCAAAGTCAACAGCGCGTATGCTGCACGACACCACGTACACACGGCGCACCCACAGAGATGTGGCCCCGTCCAGCGTACTCTAGAACAGATGGAAAGCAGCGATGATGGGGGCGAACAGGGAAGACACCAGAGACATTACAGTGATGAGGGTGTTGATGGAGGGACCGGCTGTATCCTTGAAGGGATCACCGACGGTGTCGCCCACGACGCTGGCCTTGTGCGCATCGGATCGAGGACCGCCGAACTCTCCCGATTCGATGAACTTCTTGGCATTGTCCCACAACCCCCCGGCGTTAGACATCAGCAGCGCGAAGACGACACCGATGAAGATGCTCCCCCCCAGGAAGCCGCCCAGAGCCTCGGGGCCGAGGACGAAGCCAACCAGAACGGGAAGAACGACGGCCAGGAAGGCCGGTAACACCAGGGACGTCAGCGCTCCCTGGGCGGCCAGATCCACGCAGGCCACGTAGTCTGGCTTTTCGGTGCCCGCCAGGATGCCAGGGTGTTCGTGGAATTGCCGGCGTATCTCCTCAATCATCTTGAAAGCGTTGTCCGTAACAGACAACATGGTGAGCGCGCTGAACAACGGCGGCGTTACAGCGCCCAGTAGTACACCCACGATAACCACAGGGTTTCGCAGACTGATAGTCAATTCCACGCCTCTCGCCCCCACCACCTCAGCGTAAGCCGCGAACAGCGCCAGTACAGTGAGTGCGGCGGCGCTGATGGCGAATCCCTTGGTGATGGCCTTGGCCGTGTTGCCAGCCGCATCGAGCACATCAGCCGTGTCAATGACCCTCTGCGACATCCCTGCCATTTCAGCAATGCCCCGCGCATTGTCCACAATGGGGCCGTAAGCATCAGAGGAAACAATCATGCCACTCACGGCCAACATCCCCACCGCGCTGATGCCTACGCCATAGACGCCACTTATCCCGGACTGCTCCGCCAGGTAGTAAGAGAGCAGAGTCGCAAGAGCGATGCCGACAATTGAGGGGACGAGGCTGATCAGCCCGTAACTGAAGCCGGTGATGATGTTGATGGCCGCGCCGGAACTGGAGACCCGGGCCGTCTCGACCACCGGACGGTTCTCCGAAGAGGTGAAGTAATCAGAGGTAAAGCCAACGACGACGCCGGTGACAAGTCCAGCCAGCGTGGCCCACAACACACCGAGGTTATAGCCGCCCAGCAGTACAACGACAGCAGCCAGTACGGCAAAGACCGCGCAGGTGATGATCGTCCCCCGGTTGAGAGCCTGGCCCGGTTTGCCGCTCTTGCCCACGCGCATGAATCGAATGCCAACAAACGAAGCGACAATGCCCAACGTGCACAGGACCAGGGGGAACGTAATGTACTTGGCCTGCAGGGCAGCGTCCGCCGCGAAGAGCGCACTGCCCAACAGCATAACAGCCACAACACTGGCCACATAACTATCGAAGATATCCGCCCCCATGCCGGCCACATCGCCGACGTTATCCCCAACATTATCGGCGACCACGGCTGGGTTGCGGGGATCGTCCTCGGGGATGCCGAGCTCGACCTTGCCCACCAGGTCAGCAGCGATGTCGGCGGCCTTGGTGTAGATCCCACCACCCGCTTTGGCCAACAAAGCCAGCACCGACGCCCCAAAACTGAAGCCGAGGATGATCTCGGGATCACGGGTAAGGAGATAAATCGTACTCATACCGATGATTGCCAGGCCCACCATGGTCAGACCCATCACCGAGCCGGCATAGAACGCCACCTGAAAGGCACGGTTGAGGCTCTCATCTGCCGCTGTTGCGCTCCGCACATTGGCGGCCACGGCAACAGTCATGCCTATGTACCCGGCGAGGGCAGAACATATCGCGCCGGCCACAAACGCCAGAGCCATCCCGACGCCTCGCATCGGATCAAGATGGATCGCCCCTGTGCCCAGATGCTCTATGTCAAAACTGAACACGACGGCAATAACAACACCTAACCCAACCGCGACGAGGGTAAGCGCCAGGTAGAGACGGCGCAGATAGGTCGTCGCGCCCTCTCGAATCCAGGACGCGACCTCTTGCGCTTCCTCAGTCCCGGCATCTTGTCTATGGACCCAACGATACAGCCAGGCCGCTACGGCGACGGAAACCGCACCCGCAAAGATGGACACGAAAACCCAAAACTGAGACCCTGCCACCTCCGACACCTCCTCACGCATCACGCATCACGCATCACGCATCACGCTTCACGCATCACGCATCACGCATCACGCATCACGCTTCACGCTTCACGCTTCACGTTCTACATATTGGCGGAGCGCCACCAGCGGTAATGTTTGGCACGCAATTCCTCCTGCGATGGCAGAGGGAAATAGAGAAGCCGTTCTTCATTCCCTACGAAGATCCCGCTCCTGATCGTGCGGTATGGGAACGAGGCCTGCTGAACACGGTTGACCATCTTGGCGTGGACAGTTTTGGTTCTCAGGTCCACCAGACACTGACGCAGGTGCCCGATATTGGAATAAGGCAGGTCCCGTACAGCGCCGCGTTCGGGGTCCTCGGCCAATTCTCCCAGCCGTAGTTCCACGAAACAGACCGCCGGCAGAGAGAGCAGGCTGGCCGGGTTCTTGACAATCAGCTCATAGAACTCGCGGGGGGTCAGGGTGCTGACCACAAGAGGATGCACAGGCGTGATCTCCTGGTAAAGGTGCAGCCCCTCTGTACCTTCGGGGAACTCTTCGCTCGACTCCAGACCCAGCACCCGCCCATCCTGGGTCACGAGATAGAGCCTCTGGATGACGTCTAACGAGACGTGCTCCAGCGCGCGATAGACAGAGATGTAAATCGAGCGTTTCGGGCTTCCATCCTCGTGGGGCACGCAACGCCGAATGCCCTCCTCAATACGGAAGAAATCATGTCTGAAATCTGGGTCGATCTCACAGAAGATCGCCTGTCCACGCGCCTTCTTCATACTCCCAACCGCATAATAGACCCCAAACTCTTCAGGGGTCAACATAGAGGCGATCATCGCTTCTGGCATCATGGATAGGTACAAATGGACAGACATAACAATTCCCTCCTTTCCCGTTCTGACCTCCGGCCAAAGCAACCAGGTTCTGTTCCACCATCCTTCCAAGCACATTATAGCACGCTTGCCCATACAGACAACACGCCGCGTTTGACGCGCCTTTGTATCATCTCAATATTCTGGGGCCAACGTAGGGCAAATTGGCAATTTGCCCCACTTACGCGGCTACGTTTCACGCTTCACTTCGTCGTCTCGACCCGCTGCCAGAGAGTGGTCAGAGAGCGATGCAGCAGCCGCACGTTGACGAACGCGAGTAGCCACACGTGCAACCGGGCAGCGAAGAGGAGTAACGTCCACAGAAACTCGCGCGGGTCGCGAGGATAACGCAGAGCCAGCGGCGTGCCGTTGACAATCTCCAACGAGGCCGAACGCATGCGTACAGGCGACTCGCGCACGTATTCCTGGGCATAACCACCAGAGGTACGGACCTTCTGTCGTAGCCAGTCCCGGTAGGTGGTGGGGTACTTGACAAGAACGTGCGCCCGGGGCGCGTAGCGGACACGGTAGCCTCGGCGGGCGATGAGGTGCGAGATTACGGCGTCCTCCGCCAGCGCGTCCTCGGGCACGCGCTCGATCAGGGCGCGGCGGAAGGCAAAGAGGTAACCGGAGCAGACCAGGAACTGACCAGCCCGGTCGCGGGCCAGCCGCATCTGGTGAATGCCAGCCTCGGTGAGCAGATGTGACCAATAGCCCAGCAGTGTGTCGCGAGGGTTGACGCTGAGAGGGTGCCCACTTACCGCCCCCACCTGAGGGTCTTCGAAAGGGGCCAGCAGCGGAGCCAGCGCGTCATCGGCAACGACCACATCGCCATCGCTGAGCACCACGACGTCGCCTTGCGCCGCCTTTAACCCGACGTTCAACGCAGCCGGCTTGCCTCGCTGCGGGTCAGCCACGTGCCGCACAACCGAATGACGGGCAGCGTAATCACCCACCACGGCCGCCGTCGCGGGATCGGGGCAGATGACCAGAACCTCAGCGTCTTCGGGCAACTGGACAAGGAACGCCTCAATCGCCCGGCCCACGGTCGTCGCTTCGTTGAAGGCGGTGATGAGTATGCTGAGCATCGTGTGCGGATTATAGCAGCAAGTGAGGAGAGGAGTCAAGTGAGTCTCAGAACAGCACCCTCGCTGGCCGAGGCAACCAGGGCCGCGTATCGCGCCAGGTAACCCTGGGTCACTCTGGGCAACGGTGGCTTCCAGCCCTCCCATCGCTGAGCCATTTCTTCCTCGGAGACGAGAAGTGTCAGCCGTTTGTTGGGAATGTCCAACTGTATTTCATCTCCCTCCTGAACCAGGGCAATCGGGCCTCCGGCAGCCGCCTCCGGGGAGACATGGCAGACGGCGGCTCCCCGCGTCGCACCAGAGAAACGACCATCTGTCAGGAGAGCCACCTTGTTGTCCAGACCTACCCCGGCCAGAGCCGAGGTGGACATCAGCATCTCCCGCATCCCCGGCCCGCCCCGGGGCCCCTCGTGGCGAATGACGACCACGTCGCCAGCCTGGATGTGCCCGCCCAGGATAGCCTCCAGCGCCGACTCCTCATCCTCGAAGACACGCGCCGGCCCCTGATGGTACATCATCTCCGACATAACAGCCCCCGCCTTGACCACCGCCCCATCGGGGGCCAGGTTGCCCCACAAGATGGCGATCCCCCCATCGGGCCGATAGGGGGCCCCGGCCGGGCAAATGATGTCGGAAAGGCGGCAGACTCCATCCAGGTTCTCGGCCACCGTCTTCCCCATCACCGTTCGCGCCTCACCCCGTAGCAGGCTATGACAAAGCAGTTCCGCCATCACTGCTGGAATCCCTCCCGCCTCGTCCAAGTCGTGCATGTGGTGGGGACCAGAGGGACTTAGTTTGACCAGGTAGGGGGTTCGGCTGCTCACCGCGTCGAACCGCTCCAGGGGAAGCGGGATACCTGCCTCGTGGGCAACGGCCAGCAGGTGAAGCACCGTGTTGGTCGAACCGCCGATGGCCATATCCACGGCGATACCGTTCTCAAAAGCGGCCTCTGTCATGATGTCGCGGGGCAGAATGTCCTCATAGATCAGGCGCATAACCTGCATCCCTGCCTGTTTGGCCAGCCGCAGGCGAGCCCCTGTGACAGCCGGAATCGTCCCATTGCCCGGCAGCCCCATTCCCAACGCCTCGGTCAGACAATTCATCGTGTTAGCGGTGAAGAGGCCAGCACAAGAACCACAGCCTGGACAGGCGGTCAGTTCCAACTCCCGCAGTTCCTCCTCGCTCACCCGCCCGGTCTTGTACTTCCCCACCGCCTCGAACATGGTTTTCAGGTCCACGTCCTGGCCACGGTAGCGCCCCGCCATCATCGGCCCTCCGCTGACAAAAATGGCCGGGATGTTGAGCCGGGCGGCGGCCATCAGCATGCCGGGCACGATTTTATCACAGTTTGGAATGAGTACCAGGCCATCCAGGCTATGGGCAGACGCCATCACCTCCACAGAATCGGCGATGAGTTCACGGCTGGGCAAAGAGTGGCGCATCCCCAGGTGGCCCATCGCGATACCATCACACACGCCGATGGTGTTGAACTCCAACGGCGTGCCACTAGCCATTCGGACCCCCGCCTTTACCGCTTCGCTCACCGTGTTCAGGTGGAAGTGACCGGGCACAATCTCGTTGTAGGAGTTGACCACCCCAACCAGGGGACGATCCAGTTCCTCAGGCGTCAACCCGGTGGCGTAAAAGAGGCTCCGGTGAGGAGCCCGCTCGAATCCTCGTTTCGCTAGATCGCTACGCATGATTGATCCTTTCGACGATGAGGCCCCCCATCTCTCTGGTACCGACACACGTGGTGCCCTCCTCGCGGATGTCTTTGGTGCGGTATCCTTCCGCCAGCACGGCCTGCACCGCGTATTCGATGGCCTGCGCTTCCTCCTCCAGTTCCAGCGAGTGGCGCAGCAGCATCGCCGCGCTGAGGATGGTGGCGATGGGGTTGACCACGTTCTGACCGGTGTACTTAGGGACCGAGCCGTGGATGGGCTCGAACAGGCCAGGCTTATGCGCACCGATTGCTCCCGACGGCAGCATACCCATAGAGCCGGCGATCATGGAGGCTTCGTCGGTCAGGATATCACCAAACATGTTGCCGGTGACGATGACGTCGAACACGCTGGGATAGCGCACCAACCGCATGGCCGCGATGTCCACGTACATGCTCTCGAACTCCACATCAGGATACTCCTCGGCCACACGGCTGGTCGTCTCGCGCCATAGGCGGGAGCTTTCCAGCACATTGGCCTTGTCTACCGAGGTCACTTTCTTGCGTCGCCTCCGCGCCAGGTCGAAAGCAACGCGCACGACACGCTCAATCTCGGGCACGGTGTAGAACATAGTATCGTAGGCCGCCGAGACGCCATTCGTACTCTCGCGGCCCCGTTCACCAAAGTAGATCCCGCCCGTCAGTTCCCGCACCACCAATAGGTCCACATCGGCGATGACCTCGGGCTTGATGGTCGAGGCGTGAAGCAGTTGTTGGTACAGCTTGACCGGCCGCAGGTTAGCAAAGACCCCCAGTCCTTTGCGCAAGGCCAGGAGCCCCTGTTCTGGGCGCACGAGTGCCTGTGGATCGTCGTACTTAGGATCACCCACCGCGCCCAGCAGGACGCCATCGCTTTCCTGGCAGAGCGCCAGTGTCTCAGCCGGTAACGGCTCCCCCATCGCGTCAATGGCGGCTCCCCCTACCAGCGCTTCCTCGAACTCAAAGGCGTGGCCGTAGACCTCGGCTATCCTGCGCAGGACCTTCACCGCCTCGGCGACGACCTCCGGGCTAGTCCCATCTCCAGGTAGAGTAGCGATTCTCGCTTCCATAAATTCTCCCTATTGACCAGCAATTCCCGTTTTAGCATCGTTGCCACGTGATATGGCATCGTAGTGGCGACTTTAGTCGCTGGTTGCGCGGCCCAAACGACTAAAGTCGTTACTACGAACCCCATAACGGGAATTGCTGCCTATTGACAGAGAGACACCTTCTCCCTGCGTTCCATCGCGCAACGTCGTGTCGTAGAGCACTACATTCTAGCCATCCTTCTCATCAGCCTACTGGCGTCAGCCAGCCATGGCGGTCAGGCACGCGCCCCTTCACGATATCGAAGAACGCTTCCGCGAGACGGGTCGTAATTGCCCCCCCCTGTCCACTGCCCACCACGATGCCATCCACCGAGCGAACCGGAGTGATCTCGACGGCAGTGCCGCAGAAGAAAATCTCGTCGGCCAGATAGAGTAGTTCGCGAGGCATAGACTCCTCGCGCACCTCCAGGCCCATCTCGCCAGCCAGGGTGATGACACATTGGCGGGTAATCCCATCAAGGATTGAGCCAGCCAGCGGTGAAGTAAGCAGGCGTCCGCGCCGCACGAGAAAGATATTCTCACCGCCCCCCTCGCTCACGTAACCATTGACGTCGAGAGCGACTCCCTCGGTGTAGCCGTGATTCACAGCCTCCATGGTGATAAATTGTGAGTTGACGTACTGGCCGCCGATCTTGGCCGCTGCCGGATAGGTGTTGGGAGCCATCCGCTGCCACGAACTCACTCCTATGTCCACGCCTTTCTCCAGAACATCGGGCCCCAGGAACTCGCCCATCTCTATCGTGATGATGCTCACGTGCGTGGGACACGACCGCCCGTCCAGGCTGAAAGAGTCCCACCCCCTGAAGACGACCGGTCGGATGTAGCAGGCCCTATGAGCATTGACTCGGACAGTGTCCAAAATCGCCTGGCGGATTGTCTGGCGGGTGTAGGGGATCTCCATCCGACAGACCTTGCAGGAGTCCCAGAGCCGGTCGAGATGTTCTTCCAAACGGAAAACGGCCGGGCCGTCGGGCAGTGCGTAAGCACGAATGCCCTCAAAGACGCTGGAACCGTAGTGAATGACGTGCGCGGCCACGTGCACTGTCGCCTGATCCCAGGGCACCAGTTGGCCGTCGAACCAAATCTTGTCCGCTTCCTGCGTTGCCATAGTCTCTTCTCCTTCGATTTCCTTATTGTATTGTTGCTGTGTCAGATGGTCTCTCTCTGTCAGCGTCTAGACGACCGAACTACTTATCCCCTACGTCGTCACTGCGGACCAGCCTCGCGGCCTGAAAACGACCCTCTTCGATACGCCGCCTGGTGTAGGGTACCAGCCCCCCAGCCTGGATGATCCCCATAATGAAGGCAGGGAACAGGGATGTCCGGTAGGTGCGCCCGGTGCGCTTGTTGGTGATCGTACCATCCCTCAGATCCACCGTCAAGTGACCGCCTTTCTCCGTCTCTTCCACCGCCTCCGGGCACTCCAGGATAGGCAGGCCAATGTTGATGCTGTTGCGGTAGAAGATGCGGGCGAAGCTTTTGGCGACGACGCACGCGACGCCGGCCCCCTTAATCGCCAGTGGCGCGTGTTCCCGCGATGACCCGCAGCCAAAGTTCTCCCCGGCAACAATTATGTCTCCTGGCTGTACCGCGCTGGCAAAATCCGGGTCTACATCCTCCATACAGTGGCGCGCCAGTTCCTCCGACGTGGAGACGTTCAGGTAACGGGCCGGGATGATGGCATCGGTGTCCACGTTGTCGCCGTATTTCCAGGCAGTGCCGGACATCCTCATAGCAACATCCCCTCCGGCCCGGCGATGCGCCCGGCCACCGCCGACGCCGCCGCGATGGCCGGCCCGACCAGGTAGACCTCGCTCTCGGGATGACCCATACGCCCGCGAAAGTTGCGGTTGGTGGTGCTCACCGCCCGCTCTCCAGCAGCCAACACACCCATGTGACCACCCAGGCAGGGACCGCAGGTCGGCGTGCTGACGGCCGCACCCGCCTCAATGAAGACCTCAACCAACCCCTCGCGCAGCGCGTCCAGGTAGACTTGCTGGCTGCCAGGAATGATGATACAACGCACGTCGGAGTGAACCTGGCGGCCGCGCAGCACCTCAGCGGCGACGCGCAGATCCTCCAGACGGCCATTGGTGCAAGAGCCGATGACCGCCTGATCAATGCGCACGTCGCCAGCCTGGCTCACCGGACGGACGTTCTCCGGCAGGTGGGGGAACGCCACCTGCGGCTCAATCTGGCTCACGTCAATCTCGACGACCTGGGCATAGGCCGCGTCAGCGTCCATCTGATGGACGCGATAGGGACGCGAGGCACGACCGCCCACGTAGGCGCAGGTCACGTCGTCCACGGCAAAGAGCCCCGCCTTGCCGCCAGCCTCAATAGCCATGTTCGCCATAGTGAACCGCCCGGCCATAGAGAGCCCATCCACCACCGGCCCGGCGAACTCAATGGCCTTGTAGAGCGCGCCGCCGACACCGATATGTCCGATAGTGTAGAGGATCAGGTCCTTACCGCCAACCCAGGGCTGCAATCGGCCGTGGTAGACGACGCGAATCGTCTCAGGCACACGCAGCCATACGCGCCCCGTGGCCATGGCCACGGCGATGTCGGTGGAGCCCATACCGGTGGCGAAGGCCCCCAACGCGCCGTATGTGCAGGTGTGCGAGTCGGCCCCCACGACGATGTCGCCCGGCACCACCAACCCCTGCTCCGGCAACAGCACGTGCTCGATACCCATGCGGCCCACGTCAAAGTGGTGGGGTAACCCCTGCACCCGCGCAAACTGGCGCATAGTAAGGCACTGCCCGGCAGACTTGATGTCTTTGTTGGGTGCGAAGTGATCCGCTACCATCACCACCCGGTTCGGGTCAAACACGCGCTCCACGCCCAGTTTCTCGAACTCCCGGATGGCAATAGGCGCGGTGATGTCATTAGACAGCACTACATCCACCGCCACCTCTACCAGGTCGCCAGGCCACACCTCAATTTGATTGTCCGAAGCAACGTTTCCCTCACCATCTACCAGGTGGGCAGCGATGATCTTCTCGGCTAGTGTATGTCCCATCGGGCCACACTCTCGCCTCAGCGAGATTCAACGGCGGGCGATAGGGCATGCCCACTCTGCTGCTCCTTAACATCAGCTAGGGCGAACCCATCCCACTTCAGCGCCCAACCACGAGGCTCCGCGAACTTCTCCCAGGTTCCGTTGTCGTCCTCCGGCACTTGCCTTGTCGCAGAGCCGGCCGCTTCTTGAGTAAACACCCACTTCAGCGCCCAGCCGCGAGGCTCCGCGAACTTTTTCCGCTGAGTAAACGCCTGAACACGATACTGAGTATCCATCTCCATCCTCCTTTTTTTCTACCTGCAACTTGCCAACCGTTGACGGCTAACCGCTGACGACTGTCTCTCCGCCTCACGACGGGCGGCTATGAGCCGGTTCAGGGCGAACATGTATGCCTTGGCACTGGCCACCACGATGTCGGTATCGGAGCCGCGGCCGCTGAACACTCGTCGCTCAATACCGTTCTCCTTCACCGGCTCGTCGGCCTGGACGCGGATGGTCACCCGCCCCACAGCATCAATCCCCTCGGTCACGGCCTGGACGGAGAACTCGATGAGTTCATTCGGCTCGCCGATGACGCGGTTGATGGCCCGACAGACCGCGTCCACCGGGCCGCTGCCGTGGTCGGCGTCGCAGAAGACCTGGCCGTTCGGCCCTTTGATGCGAACGGTGGCCGTGGGGATGCTGCGGTTGCCACAACTGACCTGAACCTGTTCCAGATGATAGGTCTCCTCGAAGAACATCTGCGCCTCGTCGGCGACAATCGCCTCCAGGTCCCGGCTGTCCACCGTCTTCTTCTTGTCGGCCACCCTGATGAAACGCTGGTAGACCTTTTCGAACTGTTCTTCGTCCAGCGTGTAACCCAGTTGGACCAGCCGGTGGCGCAACCCGGCCCGGCCCGACCGCGCCGACAGGATAATCTCGGAATCGGGCACGCCGACGTCGCGGGGGTTGATGATCTCGTAGGTGGTGCGCTCCTTCAGCACACCGTCCTGGTGGATGCCGGAGGAGTGAGCAAAGGCGTTGGCCCCTACGATGGCCTTGTTCGGCTGCACCGGGATGCCGGTCAACTGGCTGACCAGCCGGCTAGCCGGATAGATGCGCCGGGTATTGACACCAGTTTTCAGGCCAAAGAGATCATAGCGGGTCCGAAGCGCCATGACAACTTCCTCCAGCGAGGTGTTGCCCGCCCGCTCGCCGATACCATTGACCGTGACCTCTACCTGTCGCGCGCCGTTGAGGACGCCAGCCAGCGTGTTGGCCGTGGCCATTCCCAGGTCATTGTGGCAATGGACAGACACAATTGCCCTGTGAATGTTGGGCACATTCTCGACAATGGTCCGGATGAGCGCACCGAACTCGTCGGGCGAGGTGTAACCGGTGGTGTCGGGAATGTTGACCACCGTAGCCCCGGCGGCGATGACCGCCTCCAACACGCGGTAGAGATAGTCGTGATCAGCGCGACCAGCATCCTCGGTGTAGTACTGCACATCGTCTACGAATTTCTTGGCGTACCTGACCGCATCCACGCCCATCGCCAGTGCCCCTTCGCGGGTGGTACGCAACTTGTGCTGGATGTGGACGTCGGAAACACCCAGTCCGGTATGGATTCTGGGGCAAGCAGCATCCTTCAAGGCCTCGGCTGCTACGTCAATATCTTTCCGGTTGGCTCGTGTCAGGCCGCAGATCACACAACCGCGAACCTCCTGCGAGATGCGCTGCACGGCCCGAAAGTCGCCCGGCGAAGAGATGGGAAACCCGGCCTCAATGATATCCACACCCATTTTTTCCAGAGCGTGGGCGATCTCCAGTTTCTCATCCACGTTGAGCGCCGCCCCGGGCGACTGTTCTCCGTCGCGAAGCGTTGTGTCAAAAATCATAACGGCATTCTTAGCGCTAACCCCACTCTCGTCCATCAAGGGTTCTCCTTCAAGAGTTCTCCCTGTGCCAAGTGTTTTATCTTGCGCGATTCCACCTGATTTCTTTCAATTCTCCGGCCGAAGCGCACGGACCGCAGCACCCGCTTGCCACATCTCTGACTCTCGCATTTCACGCAGTTCGGCTCCAAGTCTCTCCTTGTAGTCGGGCACACTGTTGGCTTCGAGGACGATCCGTGTTTCCTCACCAGAGACAACGCTTTGGTAGAGTTCCTCGAAGACCGGCACGACCGCCTCTCTAAACCTGTGGCGCCAGTCGAGTGCACCCCGTTGTGCCGTCGTACTGCAATTTGCGTACATCCAATCCATACCATTCCTGCCGACTAGCCGGATCAGGCTCTGGGTCAGTTCCTCGACGGTCTCGTTGAACGCCTCACTCGGACTGTGACCATTCTTGCGCAATACGTCGTACTGGGCCTCCATAATCCCCGCGAGCGCACCCATCAAGACCCCTCTTTCCCCTGTGAGATCGCTGTACACCTCTTGTTGAAATGTGGTAGGGAAAAGATAGCCCGAACCAATCGCAATGCCGACAGCAACGGTTCGCTCCATCGCGCGGCCTGTGTAGTCCTGATACACAGCGTAACTACCGTTGATGCCGCTGCCAGCGAGAAAGTTGGCCCTCACACTGATCCCCGACCCCTTGGGCGCCACCAGAATAACGTCTACAAACTCAGGGGGAACGACGCCCGTCTGGTCGCTATAGACAACAGCGAACCCGTGTGAGAAGTACAGCGCGTCTCCCTCCTTCAGGCAGGGCTCTATCTTGGGCCACAAAATCATCTGTCCTGCATCGGAGACCAGGTACTGAATGATGGTGGCTCTCTCCACGGCTTCCTCGAAGGGGAAAAGCGTCTTGCCGGGCTCCCACCCGTCCTCCAGCGCCTTTTCCCAGGAGCGCTTGCGCTCCGGCGACCCTCCCACGATGACGTTAATGCCGTTGTCCTTCATGTTGAGAGCCTGGGCCGGGCCTTGTACCCCATAGCCCAAGACCGCGACAACTTCATCGCTCAGAACTTCGCGCGCCTTCTCCAGCGGGAACTCGTCTCTTGTGACGACCTCTTCTATCGTTCCGCCAAAATCAATTTTCGCCATGATTTATCCTCCTTGTGCTCTGTTGTTGCCGCTATTCATTGTCTCATTGTTCATTGAACCCATTGCCGCGCACCATCGCCACCCGCCCGGTGCGCACCATCTCCACAACGCCAAAGGGTTGAAGCACCTCGACCAGACCCTCCACCTTCTCCTCGGTGCCAGTTACCTCGATCATCAGTGTGTCCATCCCCACATCCACCACCCGCGCCCGGAAAACATCCACGATCTGCATCACCTCCGACCGGGTTCCACCATTCGCCCGCACCCTGATGAGGGCCAGGTCGCGCATCACGGCCGGTCGCTCGGTCACGTCCTCGACCCGGATAACGTTGACCAGCTTGTAAAGGTTCTGGGCGACCTTCTGTGCATCGGTGCGGTCGCTGTCCACGACGATGGTCATCCGGGAGATACCGGGGTGCTCCGTGTGGCCAACGGTCAGGCTCTCAATGTTGAAAGCACGCCGCCGGAAGAGGCTGGACACCCGGTTCAGCACACCGGGCTTGTCCTCGACCAGGGCAATCAATGTACGGTTCATCTTCATCCCTCCTTGCTTCTATCAGGCCTCAACGGCCACGGTAGGGCGACGAATCATCTCGTGCAGGGCCGCGCCGGCCGGGACCATTGGGTAGACGTTACCTTCTTCGCCTTCCTGAACGACCTGGAACTCGATGAGGGCAGTACCAGGATGCCTTCGGGCCTCAGTGATGGCCTGGTGAGTCTCCTGCGGATCGGTGACTCTCCAACTGCGTATACCGTAGGCTTCCGCCAAGCGGACGAAATCGGGATTGAGCAGGTAAGTAGACTCGTATCGCCGCTCGTAGAAGAACTCCTGCCACTGGCGTACCATCCCTAAGTAATTGTTGTTGATGAGGGCAATACGTAGAGGCAGCCGTTCCTGAACCACCGTGCCCAGTTCTTGGACATTCATCTGGAAACCGCCATCACCCACTATGGCCCAAATCTCTTTGTCGGGCCGGGCGACCTGAGCGCCGATGGCTGCCGGTAATCCGAAGCCCATCGTCCCCAGTCCCCCGGAGGTAATCAGGGGACAAGGCTGGTCGAGGCGATAGTACTGGGCCGTCCACATCTGGTGCTGACCGACGTCGGTGACCACAACCGCCTCTCCCTGGGTCTCTTCCCAGATAGCATGGATGACATAGGGGGCCACGAGACGACCGTTAGTGGGCCAGTTTGCGATATCACGGATCTGGGGATCGCTCCGCCAGCGGTCAATCTGTGCCAGCCACTCCTGGCGGGAGGCTGGTTTCACCAGGGACAACAGTTGCTCCAATACCTGGCGCAGGTCTCCCAGAATTGCCACGTCCACCGGCACGATTTTATTCAGTTCGGCCGCGTCCAGGTCCACATGGACCTTACGAGATTCGGGGGCATAGTGCTCCAGTTTCCCCGTCACGCGGTCGTCAAAGCGCATGCCGAAAGCCAGGAGTAGATCAGCCTTCTGGATAGCCTGGTTCGCGAAGGCTGCGCCGTGCATCCCCATCATCCCCAGGGCCAGGGGGTGGGATTCGGGGAAGCCGCCCTTGCCCAGCAACGTCAAGGTGACAGGAGTCTCCGTCTTTTCAGCGAAGGCCCGCAGCGCCTCCATCGCGCCTGATATCAGGACGCCATGCCCAGCGAGGATGACGGGACGCTGCGCACCGTTGATCAGCGCGGCAGCCTGGCACACGGCCTCGGGATCGCCCGGCCCCACGGGCTGATAGCCCGGCAGCCGGACCCCTTCTTCGGGCAGCACAAAGTCGGTCTCCGCCTGCTGGACATCCTTGGGCAGGTCAATCAGTACCGGCCCAGGCCGACCGGTGCGAGCAATGTAGAAAGCCTCGTGGATGACGCCAGCCAGATCATCCACATCGGTTACCAGGTAGTTGTGCTTGGTAATGGGTAAGGTGATCCCCGTGATATCCGTCTCCTGAAAAGCGTCGGACCCAATCACCGTGGTGGGTACCTGGCCCGCGATACAGACGATAGGCGAGGAATCCATCATCGCTGTGGCGATGCCAGTAACCAGGTTGGTCGCGCCTGGCCCTGAGGTAACCAGGGCTACTCCTACCCGCCCCGAAGCCCGGGCGTAGCCATCGGCGGCGTGGGCTGCCCCCTGCTCGTGACGGACCAGAATATGGCGGATGCCGTACTCTTGGCGGGGATGATAAGTGTGCATAATGGCACCGCCGGGGAATCCGAAGACTACCTCCACATCTTCTCGCTTCAACATCTCCCAGACAATTTGTGCCCCTGTCCGTCTCATCGCTCCTCCTTTCTGCTGTCATCGAATGGCCTAGAAACTACAAAAAAAGCCGCCCGGTTGGGCGGCTTCTACTCACCTTTTGGCGTTCACCATCGGTCTGAACTCATCAACGCCATCCCAACCGCCAACCACTCCTGCTAAGCAGGAGCACAATAACGATGACAATAATCAAGCCTAGCGCCAGATGGCTGGCCGTGGCGATCCCCTCAAAGGCGAAAGCGTTGTCGTAATACTGGCGAACATCCACTGTGCTGCTGTCCTTGTCGGTCCGTCCGATGACGTATGACGAGAGATATAAAAAACTAGAGCCGCCTGGTTGGGCGGCTCTAATCACACTAAGCGGTGACAATCACCTGCCCAACGGGCTAGGACCCCTCCCCAATAACGATAAGGGATAGGAGCAAGCCGGACAGGATAATAACCAAAGCGCGTAAACTCTTCATCAGAACCCTAACGTGTTATGATATTGGTAAGATTATATACCAACTCGCCAGATTTGTCAAATGAGGCTCTCAATGACTTTATCACCCGGATCAAGCCTGACCAGATAGCACTCATCCAACGTTTTGATCTGCACGTTTCCCCTCCTCAACCCGCACGTTACTTCAATACTTCCTGACAACAGCCCGGTAGGTCACTGGTCGTCGGCATTGCAGAATCTGTGTCTCCTCTCGCACCTGCCGCACCTCGTCCAGGTCAATCCGCGCCACGGCGTACCCCTCGATGGGCTCGTCCACGCTGGCGTAAACCTTGCCACGGGGGCCGACGATGCTGCTCCGGCCAAAGAACGTGTACGAGGGTTCCTCTCCCACTCGATTAGCAGCGGCCACAAAGACCGCGTTCTCGTAGGCTCGCGCCTGCAGGTAGGCGCGCCACTCGTCGGCGTAGGGCTGCTCCCAGTTGGCACACACCACCAACAACTCTGCCCCTTCCAGCACCAAACTTCGCGCAACCTCCGGAAAAGCCAGGTCCCACCCGATCATCAGTCCGACGCTCCCAAAGGCGGTCTCGAAGGCATCAAGACGATAGCCGGCACGGAAGGCGATCCGCTCCTCCCCCCGCAGGTGCACCTTGTGGTACTGACCAATAAGGTCACCATCGGGGCCAACCAGAATGGTGGCGTTGTAAATGATGCTCTCCACTTTCTCCTTGGTGACCATACCAAAGACAACGTGCACACCCAACTCGCTCGCTCGCTGAGCGATGAGATTGACCGTGGGGCCCGGCACACGTTGGGCCAGTTGAGGGAAGCGAGGCCCGGCCTCGTATCCCGTCGTGATCAGTTCAGGGAAGACGATCAGGTCCACCGGCTGTTCGGTCGCGATGCGGGCGATGAAGTCGCTCATCTTGATCAGGTTGTCCTCCATCTGGCCCAGTTCAGGTTTCATCTGTACAGTTGCGACGGTGATTTCGCGCATAGTCGGTACTCCTCCAAATATGATAAGATGCACCTCAGACAAGGGGCAATTTGGCAAATTGCTCTACAACCGAAGCGTCAAGCGTAATCAGGCGTGACGTGCCCGCTTGAGGACAGCCGCCAGTTCTGGTGGCAACGGGGCCTCGAACTCCACCTCCTCCTTCGTAGTGGGATGGATGAAACGCAACCGCGCAGCGTGAAGGAAGTGGCGGCCTTGGAGCAACCGCTGGCGGCGGCGGCCGTAGACCACGTCCCCTACGACCGGATAACCCAGCCAGGCCAGATGCACGCGCACCTGATGCGTGCGACCGGTGTGAGGTCGCACCTCCAGAAGCGTGTGATTGGCGAAGCGCTCAATGGCACGGTACAAAGTGCGCGCATCTCGCCCACTCCGCACCACAGCCATCTTCTTGCGTTGTCGTTTGTCGCGCCCCACAGGCGCTTCGATGACCCCTTCCCGAGGCTGTACCTGGCCTTCAACCAACGCCAGATAAGTCTTAGCGACCTGCCGGCGCTTGAACTGTCGCTGGAGCGCCGCGCGGACCTCCTCATCCTTGGCAACGAGAATCAGACCAGAGGTGTCTTTGTCCAACCGGTGCACCACTCCAGCCCGACTGGGACCGCCGACGTCGGCGACCTGGGGACAGTAAGCCAGCACTGCGTTGACTAGTGTGCCGCTGGCGTGCCCATAGGCCGGATGCACGACCATCCCTGCTGGCTTGTCCACCACCAGCAAGGCATCGTCTTCGTAGATGATATCAAGGGGTATATGCTCCGGGACAACCGACGCGGGCACCTCGGCAGGGGCGCGCACAACGACCTCGTCGCCCACCTGCACCCGATAACTGGGCTTACTGAGTCGCCCGTTCACTGTGACCGCGCCGGTCTTGATCAGGCGCTGGGCTGTGGCCCGACTGAGATCCGGCACATGAACAGCAATGGCCTTGTCCAGACGCTCACCGCCGACTTCGACGGCAAACGAGACAACAGAAGGGGTGGACTCCGGCGCAACTGTCGAATTGAGCCCCGATACAAGCCCCCCATCAGCCATCCTCATCTACCTGCTGCCCATCCAATCTGCCCCGCTCCTCCCACATCATCAACAACGCCAGCAGCGTCACGCCAGCGACGATGGAAGGGTCCGCCAGGTTGAAAACCGGCCAATTATGCAGGGGCCAGAAATTGAGGTCAATAAAGTCCACCACAAACCCATGGCGCAGTCGATCCACCAGATTGCCGAAGGCCCCGCCAACTTGAAGGCCCAGTGCTATGCGCACCAGACACTGCCCATCCGGGAGACTGTGGTAGTAAAGGACGATTGCCACGATGACGATGACAGCGACGACGACGAAAAAACCGCCCCACTGGGGAAACAACCCAAAGACCGCCCCCGTGTTCGTCACGTAGGTGATACGAACAAAAGGAGCCAGCCATGGCGCAATGTCCCACGACTGGCCCTCTTCCAGCCCTGCTATAACAAAGTGCTTGCTGGCCTGGTCTATGAGCAAGACCAGTACTGCCATGACTGGCAAGACCAGGGCGTCTCCCCTTCCTCGCTTCAACGAGAAACCGTCCGTGTCCCGCTACGTTCGTGGCGCGCCTGGCAGTCCAGGCAATACCTCGCCTGCGGCAGTACCTCCAGCCGTGCCCGGTCAATTCTGGCACCACAGGTCTCGCAAATGCCGTAGGTACCATCTTCGAACTTGGCCAACGCCCGCTCCACCTCTCCCAGCGAGGTCTCAACTTTACGCTTCAGTGCCACGTCCACCGCCTGGTCAAAAGCGTCGGTGGCATCGTCAGCCATGTGGTTGCCATAGCCGATGTTTTCGTACTCAACGGCCTCAAGCCGCTGCAACTGCTCTCTCAGTTTCCCCTGCTCTTCCAGCAGTTCCCGCTTGGCTCTCTCGTACGAAAAAGGCATCTGTCCCCTTCTCCCGCCCCATCATCACAAGTGCATCATATTCTACCCCACTCAGTCTGAATTGGCAAGGACGGACACTCACGCTTTGCGGACTCCCAGCCTAAGCGTATGACCAGCCACCCGCTTCTCTCCCACCATGATCCCCTCCTCCGCCGGGCCAGCCCGCAGTTCGATGCTCAAGGTCTCCGCCGCGATGAAATCCCGCCACGCCTCTATCGCCTCAGCCAGGTCCCCCTCAGCCTGGTAGGTGGTCACGATACGGTCGTCCAGGTTGAAGCCCGCCTCTTTGCGCAGGTTCTGCACCCGCCGGACCACCTCGCGGGCCAACCCCTCGGCGGCCAACTCGGGAGTGATGATAGTGTCCATAGCAACGGTCACGCCCCGCTCGGAGGCCACTGACAATCCCTGCCGGGGCTCCTCCCGTACCAACACCTCCTCCGGAGCCAGTTCCACCTCCTCTCCCTCAACCTCTAGCCGCAGGGGGAGGCTTACCCGCAGCCGCCGCACCGCCTCCAGCGGGTCCTGCGCCGCCAGCACCGCTCGCACCGCCGGGAACCGCTTCCCGAAACGCGGGCCGAGCACCTTGTTGTCCGGCAGCAGCCGGTAAGTCACCAAATCCTCCACCGCCTCCACGAACTCCACCCGCTTCACATTCAGCTCATCCCGCGCCAGGGCCACCAGTTCCCCATCCAGATCACCAGCACCCGGCTCCAGGTAAACGAGCGCACGACCCAGGGGTTGGCGCAGCTTGATGTTCCACCCCGCGCGGGCTGAGTGGCCCAGCGCGACCACTCGCCGGGCCAGTGCCATTCGCGCTAAGAGATCCTCATCCGCCATCTTCGGGTCCGCTTGAGGCCAGTCAGCATGGTGAATGCTCTCTGGTCCATCCGGATCCACCGAGCGGACCAGGTTCTGGTACATCGCCTCGGTGACGAAGGGCACAAACGGCGCAAGCAACCGACAGAGCGTCGTCAGTACCCAGTGGAGGGTAGCGTAAGCATCGTTCTTGTCCGCATCCTGTTCGCTCTTCCAGAACCGCCGCCTGCTCCGGCGCACGTACCAGTTGGTCAGGTCGTCCAGGAAAGGCTCCACCGTCAGTGTCGCCCCATAGGCGTCGTAGTTGTCGAGGCAGTCAGTGACCCGGGCAACCACTTCATTCAGGCGGGCGACGACCCACCGATCCAGCAGATTAGTAGATGGGTAGGTGGGTGGATGAGTAGGCCGGCGCCCCGCTTCCGCATCTACTAATTCACCCGTCCCCTCGTCCACCAACTTGCCAGGCACCCACTCATCGATGTTGGCATAGGTCACAAAGAACGAATACACATTCCACAGCGGGATCAGGAACTGTCGCCGCACCTCGTCCGCCCGGCCGTAGCCGAAGATGAGGTTGTTCTCCGGCTTATGCGCGAAGTAGAGCCAGCGCATCACATCCACACCCATTCGGTCGGCGGCCTCGTTGAACTCGATCATATTCCCCCACGACTTGTGCATCTGCCGCCCGTCCTCATCCAGGAGCAGAGCATAGCTGAAGCAAGTCCTGAAAGGCGGGGAGTTCTCCAACACTGTCGCCATCGCCAGCAGGCTGTAGAACCAGTTGCGGAACTGGCCAGGGAAGGACTCGCTGATCCAGTCAGCCGGATACCACGTGCGCCAGTAGTCCGGGTTGGTCCGGTACTGAAGGGTGCTGAAACTGACGATACCTGCATCCAGCCAGGGATTGCCCACGTCGAGGATACGGCTCACCTCCGCGCCACATTTCGGGCAACCGATGCGAACCGCATCCACCCAGGGTCGGTGAGGAGTATGCCCCTCGAACTGCTCCCACCCGGCCACTGCACGCTCTTCCAACTCGCGCTCGTCGCCGATGACCTCGAAGTGACCACACTCGCTGCACTCCCAAATGGGCAACGCCAGTCCCCAGTATCGTTTCTTGCTGATCATCCAGTCGCGCATGTTGCGCAGCCAGTCCAACTCGCGGTCCAGCCCAAAGGAGGGAATCCAGCGGATCTGCCGGGTCACCTCCATCATATCGTGCCGAAGTTCGTCCATTGAAATGAACCATTCATCCACTAACCGGAAGACCAATTCGGTGCCGCAACGCCAACAGACAGGGTAACGGTGAGTGTAGTCCTCGACCTTGTAGAGCAGTCCCTTCTCTCGCAAGTTCTCGAAGACGCGCCCGGCGCTCTCCGAGACATGGGTGCCGGTGAAGGAACCGAAGCCCTCCACGAAAACCCCCTCCTCGTCCAGCGGTGCGATGGCTGGCAGGGAGTGCTCCTTACCCAGTTCAAAGTCCTCCGCGCCACATCCCGGGGCCATATGGACAATGCCGCTGCCCTCCACCTCCCCCACCTCGTCCCACAGAATCACACGATGGGACTCAGGTCCACCAAGAGCCTGTTGAGCCTCCAGTTCGTCGAAGGGACCGTCGTAGGTCCAGCCTTCCAACGCCGTCCCCATCATCTCCTCCAGCACCTCGTATTCGCCGTCCAGGATGGGGAGGGTCCCCCTGGAGAGATAGTAGACCTCGTCCCCCTGGCGCACCTTGACATAGGTCAATTCCGGCCCCACCGCCGCCGCGACGTTGCTGGTCAGCGTCCAGGGAGTGGTCGTCCAGACCAGCAGGCTCTCCCCCGGCCGGCCCCGGAGCGGGAGGCGCAAGGTGACGGCGGGATGGGAAAGTTCCCGGTACCCATCGGTGACGATCTCATGCTGGCTGATGCCGGTGGCACAGCGAGGG
Organism: Anaerolineae bacterium; assembly: GCA_016783285.1. Next base: position 2,417 of record JADHWW010000105.1, on the reverse strand, counting down.
CACCAGGGCATCACGTCTCGGCCCTTACGGAGCCACCCCCGCTCCCAGCAGCGCCTGAGGAAGGCCCAGATCATGTAGTTGTTCTCAGTGGAGAGGGTGAAATACGAGCCACCCAGTTCTGGCAGTCCCAGCCGGCCGACGATTCCCTCGACCGTATCGGTCACTGGGCCACCCGGCCCTTCGACGGTGATCACCTCCTCCGCATCCCGCGCCAGCCGGTCGGCCAGATCACGCAGGAAATCCAGATCGTTCCAGTCCATCCAGTACCCCAGGCGAATGGACTGCTCGGTCTGCACCGCGGCATAGCGCAGCACGCGCTCTTTGCACTTGCGCACAAAGCGGGCGATGCCGTACCCCTCAATGTCCCGCTTGGAACGGAATCCCCGTTCCTTTTCTACCTCGACCTCAACCCAGAGCCCCTGGCAGTCGAAGCCATTCTGGTAACGGATACGGTAACCTTTCATTGCCCAGAAGCGATGGTAGAGATCCTTATAAGCGCGTCCCCAGCCGTGGTGGACGCCCATGGGGTTGTTGGCGGTAATTGGCCCATCAATGAATGACCAGCGCGGACCGTCCTTGCGCAACTCCATCAGTCTCTCGAAAGCCTGAGTTCTCTCCCAGAGGGCCAGTACCTCATACTCCTGAACGACGAAATCAAGCGAATTGGGTGCCTCTTTGAACATTGCTTCTCCCCCCTTAAGTCTCAACAATCTGGTGTTCCGTTCAACCACCCCCCACTGCCAACCAGGTATCCAACGATCTCTCCGCTGCTTCGCCCACCAGGCGTACAAACGGTTCCGTGTCCCCCCCATGTGCTGCATCGAGTGCATCGTAGTAGGCCGGCCGATCCTCAACCCGGATGACAGCCGAGGGGTAACCCTCGCGCATCAAAAGCAGATTCATCAAAAGCCGCGCCGTGCGCCCGTTGCCGTCGGTGAAGGGATGGACATGCACCAACCGAAAATGAACCAGCGCCGCCCGCTCCACCGGGTGCAAAGCGGTTGCCTCATCTGAGTTTATCCAGGCAATCAGATCAGCCATCAAGCCGGGCATCGCCACCGGTTCCGGCGGCACATATTCCGAACCGGTGATGTACACCTGAACGCGCCGATAGCGCCCCGCCTCTTCGTCGTCAATCGTCCGCAGCACCAGCGCGTGAATACCCCGCACAACGTGTCCGGTGACCGACTCCCCCCTGTTCACCAGCGCCTCGACGAAGCGAATGGCATGCCGATGGTTGATCGCCTCCAGGTGCTCCTGTAGCGACTTACCACCGACGGTCAGCCCGTGTTGCAGCACCAGTTGAGTCTCGCGTAACGTGAGGCTGCTACCTTCGATAGCGTTGGAGTGATAGGTCCACTCCACGTCCAACTGCTCGCGCAGCCGGCTCAACAGCGAGGGCGAGAGCGGCCGCGCTGCGTCCAACCGCCCCTTCTTCGCGCTCACCCGTTCCAGCGTCTGTGCCAGTTCATCCATAGCACGGCCTCCCGTTGCAACTAACGTAGGACAAGAGCCACCTTGTCCCACAAGATTCTCGTGGACACAGTGTTGACAAAAATCCACCTCTACACTACAATAAACACATACCCCCCGAATGAGAGGTGTGAGATGCGCGTGCGAACCAGAGCCATCCGAGAGGGACGCACCCTCTATCTGCTAGAAGACGTGGCCCTGCCCGAAGGGCAACAACTCATCGTCACCATCGAGATGCCCCACGTGGACGAGGACGGCGACGTGCTGGACGAAGACGGCATCCCCATCCAAGAGACACTGGCCGACGTGCTCGGCTTCGACCCGCAGGACAAAGAAAGACTACTGGCCGAAGGAGAACGTCAGCGCCAGGCTCTACTGGCAATGGCTATGTCTAGCACCGCTGCCAGCAGGCCTCCCCACGATGGTGCAATCAACCACGACAAGTACCTGTATGGAAACCCTTACCGATGAACCTGGCTCATCTGGTCTTTGTGGACACCAGTGCATGGTTCGCCCTTAAAGACACGAAGGACCCTCACCACAACGCGGCTATTCAATTCCTGGCGACCTTCACCGGCAAACTGATCACTACGAACTTCGTCGTTGACGAAACAATCACACTGATACTTTACCGCCTTGGTTATCCAAGTGCTCGCGAACTGGGCGAGGAACTGTGGACGCAGAAGTACGCCAGCGTCATCCACGTCTCCAGGGCCGACCAGCGCGCCGCCTGGGAACTGTTCAAGAAATACGACGACAAGAAGTTCAGTTTCACCGACTGCACCAGTTTCGTCGTCATGGACCGGCTGGGGCTACTCCACGCCTTCGCCTTCGACGAGCACTTCGAACAGACGGGACAATTCATCCGACTCCCTCGGGCGTAGCCTGTTCTACCCTTTCTAGCGCCACTACCAGTCGTTTGTTAATGCGCCCCTTGCTCTTGT
>JADHWW010000132.1 GCA_016783285.1 Anaerolineae bacterium | reverse complement strand
AGATGGGCCGGGCCTGCAGCGCGTCATCGCCCTTCGACGGGCTCAGGACATCGCCCTTCGACAGGCTCAGGACATCGCCCCCGACGGCCAGGGCTGCCATCTCCCGGCTGTCGGCCCGCGCCTGGAGCGTGACGGGCATCGCCAGCACCGGCTTGGTCGAGTTGATCAAGCATTGCGCCAGAGAGACTCGGTCGGCTATCTCGGGCGGACGATCGGCGACCAGGCCGGAGGCGGTGGTGTAACTGATGTTGGGTAGCGCGTCTATGAGCACAGCGTTGCGGCGGACGTCCTCCTCGCGGCATGGGCGTCGCTGGTGGGTGAAGGGGTCCAGCACGTCGGGAGCATCCGTGTGAGCGCCATAGTATGCACTGGTCCCTCCCAACTGCATGGAGCGTTCGCCGCCGCGCGTGTAGATTGAGATCCTCGACGGCGCCGATTGGATCGCTTCCTCGACCAGGTGCGCGGGGATGTGGACACGCTCCTCCTCGATGCGCGCCCCGGCTCCGTGCAGCAGTGCCTGCGCCTCCGGCTCGGTCAGCCTGACGCCGACTCGCTCCAGCAGTTCGAACGCCGCCGCAGCGATCTTCTCCCGTTGCTCATCGGTCAAAATATGAAAAGCTGGCTTCGTTCCGTCCCCCCTTCCCACCAGTCCGTGACCAGAGCTCATTGTCTCATTGTTCATTGTTCATTGTCTCATTGTTCATTCTTCTGCTGCCTGGGCCAGGATTGCCTGCACCTTTTGCTTCTTTTCTGCATCCAAAGGCTTGGTCTGGTGCTCCTTGATGATTTCCAGGACTCTGGCGGTAAGTCGCTGGCCCAACGTGGCAGCGCCGGCTTCCAACCACCGTGGCCGCCTCTTGCGGTCCAGGAGACTGGGATACCAAAAGTCGCGGAAGCGTCCCAGCGTCTCCTTCGTGTCCAGGAAGTGACCGCCGGGGCCAACCTGATCCAGTTCATCGAGCATCAGCGTATCGTCGCTGACCTCGATGCCCTTGATGAGGTTATCGGTCATCGCCACCAGTTCGTCGGTCAACACGATCATCTCAAAGGAGGTGGTGAGGCCGCTTTCCATGTAGCCGACGTCGTGAATCAAGTTGGCGCCGCTGAGTTTGGCCATGATCACGGACAACGTGGCCTCCACGGCAGCCTGCTCGTCCATCACCTTGGCGTCGGAGCAGCCAGCGTATCCCCACGTGGGCATGCCGTACCACCGTCCCAGTTCGGCGATGGCTGCCTTGGTCAGTTGGAACTCGGGTGAAGCGTAGCAGATTTGCGCGGATTTCATATCCATGTGATGGATACCTGCGCCAAAGACGAACGGCGCGCCGGGCCGCTTCAGTTGGTGCACCACCACGCTGCTGAGTATCTCGGCCAGCGACATCGCCAATCCCCCAGCCATCGTGACGGGCGCGAGGGCGCCCATCTGCGGCCCTGGGGAGTGGACCACCGGTAGTTCATATTCGGCCATGAGCAATAACTTGTCCACGGCCGTCTCCGATTGCTGCAACGGTGAACTGGGCTCCGAGTAGAGCAGGATGTGCTGCTGTTCCCTCAACGCCTCGTAGCCACCGGCCACGGCCGCGGCCATGTCAATGGCGCGCTGGCAACTGGCCTCGTCGTTGGTCACGAAAACGATCGGCTTCGTGGTATGTTCCAACATCAAGGCCATCTGCACGTCGTAGATCAGAGCCGGATCCGCGTCGGAGGGGATGCCGACGGACATGACGAAATGGATGTTGGGCAGCGCATCGCACAAGCGATAAGCGTTGATCAGATCGGCCTGAGTGAACTTGCGGTGCTCTCCCGTTTCGGGGTCGAGGAAATTGAGGCAATCGGAGCCGGTGCCAAAATAGACTTTATTGTCCTCCAGGTGGACCGCCGGTTCCCCGTCCCGGTCGCACATAATCACCCGGCACGGCACGGAGGCGACTGCTTCTTCCACCAATCGAGCGGGGAACTTTACCAGGTTCCCATCGGAGATGAACGCACCGGCCTTCTTCAACATGTCCAATGCTTCCTGGTGGTGGAACCGAATCCCCGTGCGTCTCAGCACCTCCAGGGCAGCCAGATGAAGTCTCTGGAGTTGGCTGTCGGAGAGGATAGAGAACTGGGGTGACTGGAAAGCGATGAGATTAGCTGTTTTCATTGTTATTCTCCCTTTTCGTATTTTTGACTGCTTCTGCAATTCTCTGATAACTCAATCCCATGCGGCAAGCAAATGGTCGACGTACTCCATGTGGCCAATGGCGGTCTGCCGCGCTCTGTGAGGGTCGTGCTGCTCAATAGCCTGGGCGATCGCTCTCTGAAGACGGATGCTGTCTTGCTTCACATCTGGCAACTTGATCATCTCAATGATGACTTCCGAAAGTAGTTTGCGCGACAGGTGGTAAAATTGCTCCAGCAGTTCATTATGACCGGCTCTGGCCACCGCCAGGTGAAACTCTAGATCCGCCTCGACGAAGGTCTCGTCATCCGCAACCGTTGCTTCCATAGCCTTCACAGCATCCCAGATTCGTTCGATGTCCTCAGGCGCTGCACGCTCAGCAGCGAACTCGGTCAAGGCGACCTCGATCACAAAACGGGCTTCGTAGACCTGCCGGGCATTCAACTCGCCCAGCCGGGTCTGGACCGCAGCCGGGTGGATGAGCGTGTCCAATGTATCTTCTCGCACCCAGGTACCCTTCCCTGGGCGGGACTCCAACATTCCTACTGCGGATAAAGCCTGTATCGCCTCGTGAACAGTGGAGAGGCCCACGCCGAACTGGGCGGCCAATTCCTTTCGCGTGGGTAAAAATTCCCCGGGCTGGACCTCGCCCGTCAGAATCATCTGACGGAGTTCGTGGGCGACTTGATCCACCAGGGTATTTTTGCGGATGTGAGGGCTCATTGGGTCCTCCCTGACAGCAGTTGCGCCGTTCCCAAAAGGCAATCTGAAAACGTCATTCTCGTATGAAAACCTCTCTATGCGGCGTAGGCAAAATCGCCGGAGCGTTAGAGATGAAAGTTCACAATTTGCGAATATCAGAATTACTGATATAATTATAACGTGATTTCCCGGTAGGTCAAGTAACATCGGGAGATTCAGGCCATCGCATCTATTCGAGAGGGCATACGGGCTCTTGACACAACATTGGGCATACTATATAATAAAGACCAAGCGCACCATGTTCTCCAGACGCAACCCCTGGACGTACCTCGTGTTCACCTCGGCGTCGCCGAGGCGCTCGGCGTGCCGCTTTGTATCTCGTTTTGGAACCGATTCATCCCATCGTCTCTATTCCTCTATGGAATCTGTGATGTGGTAGCAGGCTGTGGCCTGTCGTGCAGGACAGCGAGTGGCAGATTAACGGAAAGGAGGTGACGCAAGAAGTACTAGAGCAGTACCAGTGCAAGGAGAGAGGGCTACACTGTTTGACAACGCTTCTCTTTCCCGACAGAAACCCAAAGTCTAGTCTCAAATAGGAGGAGTACGCAAATGGAGATCATCAAGAAAAACAAGAGAAACGACGCGCATCCCTACGTCCCTGAGTTGGAGGAACTCTATCGAGGAGGGAGGATCACCCGCCGTGAGTTCCTGCGAAACGCTGCTCTGCTGGGGATGTCCCTGGCCAGCGCCAGTACCTTCCTGGCTGCCTGTGCCCCCAAGACGCCGGCGCCAACTGAGGCGCCGCCGGCAGAAGCCCCCACGGAAGCACCCGCAGCCGGCCCCACACGCGGCGGCACGCTGCGCATCGCATCCCAGGTTCAGAAGGTCACACACCCGGCCCAGTTCTCGTGGGTGGCTCCGTCCAACCAGTTGCGCCAGGTGGCCGAGTACCTGACGTACACCGACGGGGACAACATCACCCACCCGTATCTCCTGGAGAGCTGGGAGGCCAGCGACGACCTGAAGACATGGACGCTCAACCTGCGTAAGGGGATCAAGCACAACAACGGCGACGAGTTCAACGCCGACGACGTCGTCTTCACTATGAATGAGTGGCTCGACGAGGACGTAGGCTCCTCAATCCTGGGCCTGATGTCCTATCTCCCCGCAGATGGCATCGAGAAGGTGGGCGACTATACCGTAAAGCTTCACCTCAATAGGGCAGAGATCGCCGTGCCGGAGCACCTGTTCCACTACCCGGCGCTGATCTTGAACCACCGCACCTTCGATGGCGACTTTCTCAAAGCGCCCCACGGAACCGGGCCCTATACGCTGGAGGAGTACAGCGAGGGCGAGCGCGTGCTGCTCAAGCGCCGGGAGGACTACTGGCAGGATGGCGCCGATGGGAAGCCGCTGCCCTACCTGGGCGAGATGGAGTTCATCGACATGGGGTCGGAGACATCGGCCTGGATCGCGGCTATGCAGGCCGGGGAGATTGACCTGCTCGACCTGGGCGACATGGGCGGCACCGATATCTACCTGGCGCTGAAGGACAATGCCGACGTCAACGTAATGCCCGTCCCCACTGCTCAGACGCGGGTGCTGCGCATGCGGGTGGATATGGATCCCTGGACCGACAATAACGTGCGTATGGCGCTCAAGTTGTGCCAGAACCGGGAAAAGATCCTCAACCTGGCCTACTTTGGTGAGGGCCTTCAGGGCCAGGACATCCACATCGGTCCGATGCACCCCGAGTATTGCGAGATGCCCATCCCCGAATACAACCCGGAGAAAGCCAAGCAACTGCTGGCTGATGCCGGTTATCCCGATGGGCTGGACGTGGAACTGGCGGTCGGCAGCGGTTGGGCCGACGTCGTCTCCTATGCCGAGGTGCTGAAAGAAGATGCGGCTGCGGCCGGCTTGAACATCACGCTCAACACCATGCCTAACAGCCAGTACTGGGAGCAGTGGACCGAAGTGGCCCTGGGTATCACCCCCTGGACCCATCGTCCTCTGGGCACCATGGTAATGAGCCTGGCCTACGTCGCCGATGCTGAAGGCAACCCGGCGGCCTGGAACGAGAGCCGCTGGGTGGACGAAGAGTTCTCGGAGATCTTGGCCGAGGCCAACGGTACGCTGGACGTGGAAAAACGCCGCGAACTCTTCTGCGACCTACAGCGGATCCAGTGGGAGCGCGGCTCCATTGGCATCGCCTACTGGCGAAACGTCTGGTTCGTCTACAGCAAGAAGCTGCACGACGTGTCAGGACACCCGACCTTCTACATGCTGTTTAACGAGGTCTGGAAAGAGGCTTAAGGTTAAGATTGAGGTTAAGGTTAAGGCGGTTTACTCAGCCTTGGCCTTAACCTCATTCCTCAATTGAAGGAGTATTACTTATGGCGAAGTTTATTGTACGACGGTTGTTGCTCATGCTTTTGACAATGGTCCTCGTTTCAGTCGCCGTCTTTGCCATCACCGAGTCAGCGCCAGGCAACGTGGCGCGCAACGTATTGGGTATCCACATCACGCCGGCGCAAGAGGCATCCTTCTTGGCCCAGACCGGTCTGGACAAGCCTATGCTCGAGCGCTACTTCTCCTGGCTGGCCGGCACCGACTGGCGGGCTGCGCGCCAGGTTGGCTTGCCGATGAAGCAGATCACTACCGAAGATGGCTTTAGGGAGTGGTGGGCCGTGGAGGAGGGCGCCCTGATCCGGTGGAATATGGAAGGCGAGGATCTGATCGCCCAACGACGCCAGCCCGATGGCAGTGTGGAAGAGGTGGTTGAAAATGAACGGTGGCGTGTCAAAGACCCGGCCGTCGAGGTCGGGCGACTCGAGGATTATCGGGCCGAGTTGCAGGAAATTCCGCAACTTGCCGAGGCTGACCGGCAGGCCATCCTCCAGGAACTGGATCGCATCCTGGAAACCCTGCGCAGAGAGGATCAAACCGAGGAAGCATTGATCGCTGCACTGGCGGAACCCGAAGGGGCCCTGGAGGCCATGGTAGACCCGGAAGCTGTGCGCAGTAAAGAGACATTTCAAAAAGTTGCCGGGGATGTGGCCAGAAAAGACGAACTGATGCAGGCCATCGTCATCTACGAAAAATTGTCTGCTCCCACGGTCGGTGAACTCGAAACAAGCGAACTTCAGGCCATGGCACGGCAACTGGGCAAGGCGGCCGACACGATTCAGGATGTCAATCCTTCTTTGGCCGACCGGTTGCGGCAGGCGGCCGAGAGTTTGAAAGCCGAAGACACCGCTGCGGCGACCGAGACGCTGGCGGGTGCTACCACAGCGCTCGACGAACTCATCGGCTCTCTGGGCGTCTTTGTAGATGCGTTGCAGAGCGGGGATTACCTGCAGGCCGTAGGCATCCTGCGAGATCTTTCCGATCCAGCCAAGACGCCGCTCGACTCCGCGCGGCTGGCGGTTTTGCCCGACACCCTGGAGGCATTGGGGGAAGCGCTGGGAGAGGCCGACCCCGAAATCGGTGAAGCGCTGCTTCAGGCGGTCGAAAGCCTGCGGGCAGGCAACACAGGGGACGCCCGTGAAGCCATCGGGGAGGCGGCCGACTCCCTGGATCGGCTTGCACAGGCAATTGTCCGTAGTGATGCAGCCAGAGGCTCTCGTGTCGCCAGGACATTCTGGGGCGTTGACACGCAGAATCACGCCGTCCGGTGGGAAAAAGGCACCGGCAAAGTCGTATGGCGCCTCGTCCCTGGATCGGGCTGGATAGGCACTACTGGTGGTCCCGCAGAGTACATCCCTCTGCAGAAAGGTCTGTTGCGGGGCGATCCCGGGCTGTCGCTGCGAACCGGCCGCCCGGTGGCCGATTTACTGTTCATCCGCCTGCGCAATTCTCTGGTCTTGGCCGGCATTGCCTTTGTCATTGTCATGCCTATAGCCTTGATGCTGGGCCTGATCGCCGGGCTTAACGAGGGCAAGTTGTTGGACCGCATCCTTTCTATCGGTGGCATGATGTTCTCCGTGACGCCCGAGTTTGCCAGCGGCATCTTTTTGATCCTGATCTTTGCCTTCTGGCTAGAGCTGGTGCCGGGCGCGACGGTGTTCGGCGAAAAGGCGCCGTGGGAGAGGCCGGAGATGCTCGTCCTGCCGGTTCTGACGTTGACGCTGATCGAACTGGGCTACGTATTGCGTATCACGCGCGCCAGCATGGCAGATGTGATGAAAGCGCCCTACATCCGCACGGCTTTCCTCAAGGGATTGCCTTACCGGCGCGTCGTGTTCAAGCACGCCTTGCGCAATGCCTTGATGGCCCCCGTTACCGTCATCATGCTGCACGTCAACTGGCTGTTAGGCGGCATCGTCGTCGTCGAGGTCATCTTTGGCTATCCCGGTCTGGGTAGTTATTTGCTGAATTCGGCCCTGTTCAAGGATTTTAATGCCATCGAGGGCGGTGCGATAATCCTGGTAGCGGTGGCGGTCGGCACGCAGTTGTTGGCCGACATCGCCTATACATTCCTAAATCCGCGTATCCGATATGCTTAAGTCTGAGGCCGAGGCTAAGGCTAAGGCCAAGCACAACCTTAACCTCAACCTTAACCTCAACCTTAACCTTAATTGTAAGGAGTGAGCCATGGCAGTGAGTGAACAAACTATACCGAAAAAGGTCGCCCGTCCATCAAGGTTGCAGCGCTTATGGGAGAGCGTTTCGATTCTCTTTGCTTCCAAAGTGGCCGTGATTGGCCTGCTCCTCGTCCTCTTTTGGATCTTTGTGGCTATCTTTGCGCCTCTCCTGACGCCCTATGCCCCCACCGAGCAGGATTACAAGGCCCAGAACGCAGCCCCATCCAGGGCGCATCCCCTGGGCGCCGACAGCCTGGGACGGGACATCTGGTCGCGGCTGATCTACGGTGCGCGGGTCGTGTTGGTCATCCTGCCCATCAGCGAGGATTTCTGGCTGCCGGGTGGCACGGCGCTCTGGGGTGTCTTTCTAGGACTGCTCGTCGGCTGCACGTTGGGTTTGCTGGGCGGCTATGTGAGAGGATGGGTCGACGAGGTGATGATGCGCTTGCTGGACGCGATGATGGCCTTTCCCGTCATCTTGCTCTACATGATCATCATCTCTGCGATGGGGGCGTCGGCCCTCAACGTCGTGTTGGCCATCGCCATCGTCGGTGTCCCCGGTATCGCCCGCCTGGTGCGCAGCCTGGCGCTCGACATCCGCACCCGTGACTACATCCGCGCTGCCGAGACCAGAGGGGAGAGTGTGTGGTATATCATGTTCGTCGAAATCTTGCCCAATGCCCGGGGCCCCATCATCATTGACGCCATGCTGCGTGTCGGTTATGCTATCTTCGCCATGGGCACGCTGGGCTTCCTGGGTTTGGGTCTGCCGCCACCGTCACCGGACTGGGGTAGCATGGTGGCCAAGGGGCGGCAGTTCATTCTGTCCGGCAGCCCGTGGGCGGCCCTATGGCCGTCAATCGCCATTGCCACGCTGGTGGTGGGACTCAACCTGTTCGCCGACGGACTGCGCGAAGAGTCACTGCGGTATCAGTAGAGAGGAGGAACTGCGTATGGCGACAAATCTTAGTGTTCAAGCGCCGGTACTAAAAATCGAGAACGCGGCCATCTCTTACGAAACCCGCTATGGTGACGTGGAGGCGGTCCGTGACGTGTCGTTTGACGTCCATCGGGCCAAGACGTTTGGCGTCGTGGGCGAATCCGGCTGTGGCAAGTCCACGGTGGCCTTTGGCATTGTGGACTTTTTGGGGTCTAACGGCAAGATCGTCGGGGGCAGCATCAAGTTTCAGGGACAGGAACTGGTGGGCCGTTCGCAGAAAGAGCTGCGCACCCTGCGCGGTGATCAGATCGCGATGGTCTATCAGGATCCGATGCAGGCTCTGAACCCTTCTGTCAACGTCGGCGATCAGTTGGCCGAGGTTCTGACCGTCCATCGGGGCATCCCCAAATCCGAGGCATGGCAAAAATCCATTGACATGCTGGAGCGGGTGTACATGCCCGATGCGGCCAACGTGATGGACCGTTACCCGCACCAGATCTCTGGTGGTCAGCAGCAGCGGGTGGTGATCGCGATGGCCCTGCTCAACAACCCGGCTCTTCTCATCATGGACGAGCCGACTACTGCTCTGGATGTGACGGTAGAGGCGGTCGTGCTGGACCTGATCGAAGACCTGAAGCGTGACTTTGACACGGCCATCGTCTACATCACCCACGACCTGGGCGTGGTAGCCCGTGTATGTAACTACGTGGGCGTGATGTACGCCGGGGAGATGGTGGAGGTAGGATCTGTCGAGGCAATCTATGGAGACCCGAAGCACCCCTACACCCAGGGACTGATGCGCTGCGTGCCCAAGCTGGGCGCCACCAAGGAGAGCAGCATCCTCTATCCCATTCGGGGGCGGGTGCCTGCTCCCAAAGACAGACCCAAAGGGGCCTGCATCTTTGCCCCCCGTTGTGACTATGCCACCGATCGCTGTTACAACGAACACCCCTTGCTGCGAGAGATCGAGCCGGGGCACAGCGCTCGCTGCTTCTATTCGGAGCAGGTTGACGCTAGTACCTGGCAGCCGCCGGAGGGACTGGTACCCGATCTGGCCCTGGCGGCTGAGGAAGTCGGTCAGGAACCGATCATAAAAGTGAAGGACCTCAAGACGTACTATGAACAAGAGTCCAGGTCACTCCTCAGCCTGGTGGGCGCGGGCGAGAAACTGTATGTCAAGGCGGTAGACGAAGTGAGCCTGGAGGTGCCGCCCGGTAAGACACTGGGCATCGTGGGCGAATCGGGCTGCGGCAAGAGCACTTTGGCCAAAACTATCGTCGGCCTGGAATCACCGATGTCGGGGGAGGCCGAGTTCCTGGGTTTCGACGTCACATCCCCCCTCAATAAGCGCGACGAGAAGTTGATCCAGGAACTGCAGATGGTTTTCCAGAACCCCGATTCGACGATGAACCCTTCGTACAGCGTCGGCCAGCAGATCGGCCGTCCGCTGCGACGTTTCAAGACTGTGCCGTCCGACCAGGTGCGCGCAGAGGTCATCCGGCTGCTCAACGCCGTGCGTCTGGATGGCAGTTACTACGACCGACTGCCCCGTCAGTTGAGCGGTGGCGAAAAGCAGCGCGTGGGTATCGCCCGCGCCTTCGCCAGCCGGCCCAACCTGGTGCTGTGTGACGAGCCGGTCTCGGCCCTCGACGTGTCGGTGCAGGCCGCGGTGCTCAACCTGTTGTTGGAGATGCAACATCAGCACGGCATGACGATGATGTTTATCGCCCACGACCTGAGCGTGGTGCGCTTCTTCTCCGACTACGTAGCGGTGATGTACCTGGGTCACATCGTCGAATTTGGCCCGGCCGAAGCCATCTATGCTCCGCCCTACCACCCCTACACCGAGGCATTGCTCTCGGCGGTGCCCATCCCTGACCCCACGGCAGAGCAGAAGCACGTTCGGTTGAAGGGTACCGTCCCCAGCGCGATGAACCCGCCCAGTGGATGTGTCTTCCACACCCGCTGTCCGCGGCGGGATATATTGCCTGATGGTGGCAAAATCTGCGAGACGAAGGTGCCGCCCTGGCACTATGACACCGAGAAGCATCGCATCTTTTGTCACATCCCGCTGGAGGAGTTGCGTAAGATGGAGGCCGTAGTTACTGGTTGAGAATAAGGCTGTAAGGAGGAGACAAACAAATGTTCGTCAAAGATTACATGACTCGACATCCCGTGATGGTCGAGCCGACGATGTCCATCGTCGAGGCCCAGGGCATTATGGCCGAGGCCAAAGTCCGGCACCTCCCGGTCATCGGATCAGGGAAGCGGCTGCTGGGCCTGGTCACACGGGAGAGAATGCGCATTCCCCCGACCAAGTTGACCAGCTTGAACGTGTGGGAGATCACCCGGTTTCTGTCCAACCTGACCGTGAAGGACGTGATGGTAAAGCGCGATGACGTGATTACCATCGAACCTGGTGCTACGCTGGAAGAAGCCGCCCAGGTCATGGTGGAGAGTAAGATCGGCTGCCTGCCGGTGCTGGAAGAAGGCATCGTGGTGGGCATCATCACCGAGATTGACATGATGGTCCAGTTAGTTGACCTGCTGGGCGGGCGTGTGCCAGGCGTGCGTGTCACGATCCGTATGCCCAACCGCAAAGGAGAGCTTGCCAAGATCACTGGGGCGATTGCCGAGCAGGGCTGGGGGATTTACGCCAGCGGTGGCGTCATCGCGCCGAAACGACCAGAGTACTGGGATTGCGTGATCAAAGTGCGAGACGTGTCCAAGGACGAGTTGGTCGCTGTGTTGGAGCAAGTTGAAGGTCAAGAGATCGTGGACGTGCGGGAGATTTGAAAGGGATGCGTGTTGCGTAGTGAGACGGAACACGCACATCTTCGGACGTGGTTGGGGACATAGGGGCTAAGGTCTCTATGTCCTCTTAATTCATAAACCGAAGGGGAAAGAGTCCAATGTACCACAATAGAGATATGGGCATCAACCGTATCAAGGCCCGTAAGGGTCATCGTTGCTACGGAATGGGCCTGGGCATCATCATCTTGGACGACGTCTACCCTGGTTTCCCCGGCGACGTGCGCAACGCCAGCGCCTACCCGTTTCCCATCCAGTACGAGATCGCCGAGGGAGTGGACATCCAGGCCCTGGTTCACGAAGAGGACAAGTCATCCTGTCTGAAGCCAATCAAGCGAGCAGCCAAGAGGCTGGAAAAAATGGGCTGCCGGGCCATCGCCGCCGAGTGTGGTTACTTTGCCTACTTTCAGAAGGACATTGCAGGTTACGTGGACGTGCCGGTGTTTATGTCCAGCCTGCTCCAGGTTCCCCTGGCCCAGCGACTCATTGGCCCGGACAAGGTAGTAGGTATTCTGGTGGCGCGGGAAAAGCGGATGACCCAGGCGCACCTGGAGGCTGTCGGTATTCAGCCCGGCAGCAACTTTTGTCTGGCCGGGGCCGAGGACGACGGCCGCTGTCCAGAGTTCGAGCACCTGTGGTACGAGCCCAAGCGGCCTGACCCACCGGGGGCTTATTACGACAAAGCGGAAAAAGAGTTCCTGCAAGTCGCCGTTGATTTCTACCGCGCCCATCCCAATATGGGGGCAATGGTGTTGGAGTGCACCGGTATGCAGCCTTTTGCTCGTGCCATCCAGCGTGAAATTGACATCCCGATCTTTAGTTGGGGCACGTTGCTGGATTACGCCTACTCGGTAGTGGTTCATCGTGATTACTATGGGCACGTGTGATAGATAAGGAGATGCACAAATGAGGGCAGTTCGTTTGATCAAACCGGGCCAACCTTTGGAGATGCAAGAGATTCCCATCCCGCAGTTTGGTTCCAGAGACGTGCTGGTGCGGGTCAAGGCGGCCGGCATCTGTCACTCAGACGCGCATTATCGCGCCGGCGTCTCACCGGTGTACCCGCTCCCGTTGACGTTGGGCCACGAAGTCGCCGGGGTCGTCGAGCAGGTAGGATCGGAGGTCACTGACGTCAGCGTTGGCGACCGGGTGTGTCTCCACTACATGGTCACCTGCGGCGACTGTCTCTATTGCAGTTTGGGCAGTGAACAGTTTTGCACCTCGGGCCAGATGCTGGGTAAGAATCGAGACGGAGGCTATGCCGAATACATCAGCCTGCCGGCCCGCAACGCCTTTCCCCTGCCCGACGAGATCCCCTTCGAGCACGGAGCGATCATGATGTGTTCGTCGGCGACCTCGTTCCACGCGCTGCGCAAGGGCCGGGTAGAGGCGGGCGAGACGGTCGCCGTTTTTGGCGTCGGCGGGCTGGGTACGTCGGCGGTGCAACTGGCCCGTGCCTTTGGGGCATTGGACGTGTACGCGGTGGATATCAACGCCGACAAGCTCAAGATGGCCGAGAGATTCGGCGCTATCCCGGTCAACGGGGCCGAGACCGACCCGGTGGCCGAGATCAAGCGATTGACCGGCGGCCGGGGCGTAGACGTGGCTCTGGAGTTGATCGGCTTGCCGCTGACGGTGCGACAATGCGTCGAATCGCTGGCCGTCTTTGGGCGGGCGGTGATGGTGGGGCTCACCGATGAGACCACCGAGATCGAGACCTACCGCGAGTTGATCTGCCGGGAAGCAGAGATCATCGGCTCGGCCGATCACCTGGCCCACGAGTTGCCTACCCTCATCGAGTTGACCCGCCAGGGCACGCTCGATCTTTCCGATGTGGTCACCGGCACCGTGCCCCTCGACGCCAGCGCCATCAACGAAGCGATGGATCGCCTCGAACGCTTTGGCGGCGACGTGCGCGTTGTCATCACGCCTTGACCAACAAGCGGATGACAGGACAGGGAGCACATCGTCAGGCTTGGGTTTACTGTAATAACTGGTGCAGAACGAGATGGCGCGCACCCCGGCCTGGATTCGGGCACGTGAAAAGTGAAACATGAGAGAAGATCTATGGACATCAACTACCACGCTCATCAAACCCCGCAGTTTCGCGTGCTGTCTGACCGACAAATCGAAAAGGTCTACCAGGCGACGCTAGAATGCCTGAACCGCACCGGCGTCAACGTGCGCAACGCCGAGGCGCGTGACATGTTGGCCGCGGTCGGCGCGCGAGTGGATAGCGTGCGGGTGCGCGTCCCGCCGCACATCATCCAGGATGCTGTCGCCGCCAATCCGCGCTCCTTCACCCTGTGGGGACGGGACGGCAATCACCGCATCCAGGTCGTGCCCGACCGGGTCTACTTTGGCCCCGGCCCCACCTGCACCTATTTCGTTGACCCGGAGACCGGCGAGCGGCGCAAGGTGCGCCGGGGCGATCCGGGCCTGACCGCGCGGGTGTGTGACGGGCTGGACAACATTGACTACGTGATGGGGCTGGGGTTGATAGACGACGTGCATCACAGGCTGGCCCCGGTGTACGAGTTCGCCGAGATGATCGCCAACACCGGCAAGCCCGTGCTGCCCTGGGCTTATGCTGTCGAAAACGTCTCGGACATCTACCAGATCGCTCTGGCCGTCGCGGGGAGCGAGGAAGCCCTCCGCCGGCGTCCCTTTTTCGCCCTCTTTTCCACGTTCCAGGCCCCGCTGGTGCACACCGATCACGACCTGGCCAACGTGCTTTGGGCCGCCGAGCGCGACATCCCCATCGTCTACCTGGGTGGCGGCACTGCTGGGGCCACTGCGCCGGTGACCGGGGCAGGTACACTGGTCATCTCCCTGGCCGGGGCGTTGAGTGGCCTGGCGATCATCCAACTCAAGAAGCGGGGCGCACCGGTCTGCATCGGCGGCGTGCCCCAGCCGATGGACCTGCGCACGGCCCGGCCAGCCTACGGCGGGCCGGAGATGAGCCTCTACAGCGCGGCCTTTTCGGACATTTCCCGCTACCTGGGTCTGCCCTTTATGGGGACCGCCGGGGCATCCGAGGCTAAGGCGCTCGATCTGCAAGCGGCCATCGAGAGCACGATCCAGGTGGTACTCTCCGGCCTGAGCGGGGCGACGCTGGTCCACGACGTAGGCTTCCTGGACTGCGCCGACATCGGGTCGCTGGAGATGCTGGTGATGAACGACGAGATCATCGCTATGGTCCGGCGCATCATGCGCGGGGTCGAGGTCAGCGACGACACGCTGATGCTGGATCTGATAGATCGAATTGGCCCGGGCGGGGAGTTCATGTCGGCCAAGGAGACGGCCAAAAGGTGCCGCGCCGAGATTTGGACACCGGCGCTGACGGACCGCGATCCGTGGGTGAACTGGGAGGCATTCGGCTCGCCGACGATGCACGACCGGATCAAGGCCCGGGTGCGGGAGATTCTGGCGACCCACGAGCCGCCGCCTTTGCCCGAAGGCGCGGCCGAGAAGATCGAGGCGATTCTGAAAAGGGCCGAAGCGCGAGAAGCGTGACTTGGAATTGGGAAACTGGTAGATTGGTAAATTGGGAAACTGGTAGATTGGGGCTGTGGCAGCCCACATTGTTCAGCCGGCAACGGGCGGATGGGTGGGTCGCCACGGGGAGCAAGCGGTTGGGGCAGCGTTTGAAAGAAAAGACTATCTCCATCCTGGAGGAACATGAGCCGGAATCCCTTCCGGATAGCATGCGGGAGGAGATCGCCTACATCCTGGAAAGCGGTTAGCGCGTCATTGGGGTTCGATGAGAAGCGTCGTTTCCGACTTCATTACCGGAATTGCCTGGGCTAGCAGTTGCCGCCGGCGGTGCAGCGCAAAGCCCGCTTGATATTTCCTATGTTTGACACCAGGTACAATCTGGCTATACTGTACACATCGTTCACCATCGGCCTGGTGGTCTGGGTCGTGTGCGGCTAGTTCGCCACGATTCCCGGCGAGGGGAGAGAGGGAAAGGAGAAACGAGATGCCGAGTTTCGGTGTGTGGGAGTGGGTGGTCATCCTGGTCATCGTGCTGGTGATCTTCGGCGCGAGCCGGCTGAAGGACATCGGGAAGGGCCTGGGCGGGGCCATCAGCGAGTTCAAAAAGGCCGTGCAGGAGGAACCAGACGAATCCGCCGGCGAACCAGAAGACACGTAGACGGGCATGGATGTCCTGAAGAATTTTAACTGGATCGAACTGTTATTCATCCTCGTCCTGGGGGTGATCCTCTTCGGGCCGGACAGGCTGCCCGCGATCGGCGCCAAACTGGGGTCCTACGCCCGTGCATTGCAAGGTCTGTCTACCCAGTTTATGGCTCAATGGTGGAAGGAGGCCGGGGTCGCTGAGGCTGCTCACGAGGGCACGGACGTCGTGACCACCGTGCGCGAGGTGGTTGCAGAAGTGAGGAGCGCGGTCCGGCCAATCGAAGAAGCAGCAGCAGCGGCAGTCGTGCTTGAGACGCCACCCCCGGCGCCGGCCGTCAGTGATACCGGTCACGAGCCGGCGACACAGGCTTCGGAGGAGGCAGAACCCGGCCCGCAGAAACAGGCGCTGGTCGGACGTGTGGCGGAACTGGAGAAGCAGATGCGCGAACTGCAAGCAACATTGGCGCGCCTGGAGACGGAACGTGTCGCAACGTTGAGCGGGTAGGCCGATGGCAGAAAAAGTTTCTCCAGAACAGCAACAACTGATGTCTCTGCTCGGGCACCTGGCGGAATTGCGTGAACGTCTGGTAAAATCGGCCATTGCGCTCCTCATCTGCGGTGCCGCCTGCTTCTTCGTCTCGAAGTCCATCCTGGTCCTCCTGCTGGCCCCGATGGGTGACTATCCGGTCATCGCGCCACGTCCGACGACCACCATCAGCATCTTTATGAAGATTTCGCTGGTGTCGGGTGCGATTCTGGCGACCCCGCTCATCGTCTACCAGTTGTTGTGCTTCGTCACGCCAGGCCTCACGCCCAGGGAACGCCGCTCGCTCTACTGGATCATCCCCGGCGTGACGATCTGTTTCCTGGTAGGCGCGGCCTTTGCCTACTTTGTGATGGTGCCGGCGGCGATCCCCTTTCTACTGGGCTTCCTTTCCGACGTGATCCAGCCAACCTGGATGGTTGACGAGTACATCCCTTTTGTCACTTCGTTGATCTTCTGGGTGGGCGTCAGTTTCGAGACGCCGTTGGTGCTCTACTTCCTGGCCCAGTTGGGATTGGTCAACGCTGGATTACTGCTCAAGGGCTGGAAGTTCGCCGTCGTGGGCATCGCCATCCTGGCCGCGGCTATCACGCCCACGCCCGATCCCTTCAACATGATGCTGGTGATGCTGCCGTTGCTGTTGTTGTACTTTCTGGGGATATTTCTGGCCTGGGTGGCCGGGCGACAGAGGCGCAAGAGAATAGGTTGAGGTTAAGGTTAAGGTTGAGGTTGGAGGAAATCAAATATCATGGAAACGATTCTCAAAGGAACAGGAGACAATGTCCACATCGCGCCCGACCGCCCCACGGTGCTCATC
This sequence comes from Anaerolineae bacterium, assembly GCA_016783285.1. The sequence goes on along the minus strand of JADHWW010000132.1, from coordinate 4,061 downwards.
GGCGAGCGCATCAACCCCACTGGGCGCAAGCGCCTGGCTGCCGAGTTGGTCGCGGGCAACGTCGAGGTCGTCAAGGCCGAGGCGCTGGCCCAGGTCGTCGCCGGCGCGGATGTGATTGACGTGAACGTGGGCGCGGTTGGGGTAGACCAGGTGACGCTACTCCCCCGCGCCGTGGAGATGGTTCAGGAGGCGGTGGATGTCCCCCTCAGCATTGACACGCCCGACCCCGCAGCGTTGGCGGCCGCGCTCAAGGTTTACCAGGGCAAACCGCTGGTCAACTCGGTCAACGGCGAGGAAAAGAACTTGAGCCGCGTTCTCCCGCTGGTGGCCGAGCACGGCGCTGTGGTCATTGGCCTGTGCATGGACGATAAAGGCATCTCTGACGATCCACACAAGCGGCTCGAGATCGCCCGCAAAATCGTCGAGCGGGCCGAGGGGTTGGGCATCCCCCGCGAGGACGTCCTGATTGACTGCCTGGCTCTGACCGTCGGGGCCGACTCCAAAGCCGCGCTGGTCACGCTGGAGGCCATCCGCCTGGTCAGGGCCGAACTGGGCGTCAACATGACGCTGGGGGCCAGCAACGTCTCCTTCGGCCTGCCGAACCGCGAGGTGCTCAACCCGGTGTTCCTGGCCATGGCTATCCGGGAGGGCGTCAACGTCCCCATCGTCAACGCGGCGCGGGTCAAGCAGGCCATCCTGGCGGCGGACGTGCTCCTGGGGCGTGATGAGTTCGCAATGAGGTATATCAAGGACTATCGCAGGAGGAGGTAGATTGGTGGATTGGGAAATTGGTGGATTGGTAGATTGGTAGATTGGGAAATTGGGGGGGGAAGCCGATGACCAATCTACCAATTTACCAGTATACCAATTTACCAACATACCAACCTACAAGAAAGGACATGGAACCAATGACAGACATACTGAAGCAAATAACGGAGAAACTGTACGACGGCGACAATGAGGCGGTGGCCGAACTGACGCAAAAGGCGCTGGACGAAGGGCTGGCGCCGGCGGAGGTGCTCAACGGCGGGCTCCTTGCCGGGATGGACCAGGTCGGCGTGGACTTTCGGGACGGTGAGTTATTCGTGCCCGAAGTGCTCATCGCTGCTCGTGCTATGCACGCTGGCATGGACGTCCTGCGTCCGCTGTTGGCCGAGAGCGATGTGCCTTCGGCCGGCAAGGTCATCATGGGCACCGCCGAGGGCGACCTGCACGACATCGGCAAGAACCTGGTGGCGATGATGCTGGAAGGCGGCGGTTTCGAGATCGCCGACCTGGGCACCGACGTCTCACCCAACAAGTTCATTGAGGCCGTCAAGGTAGAGCAGGCGCACCTGATCGGCATGTCGGCGCTGCTGACTACCACTATGCCGAGCATGAAGCGCACGATTGACGCGCTGGTGGAAGCGGGCCTGCGGGAGCAGGTCAAAGTGATGATCGGTGGCGCTCCGGTCACCCAGGCTTTCGCCGACGAGATCGGCGCCGATGGCTATGCGCCCGACGCGGCTTCGGCGGTCGAACTGGCGCGCTCGCTGGCAGGGTAGAAGGGAAGGATGACGTATGGCTAGAAAGCATCGAGCACCAGGCAAGGGTTTGGTCGGAGGGCAGTATAAACCGCTGACCGACGAGCAGGTGAAACAAATCCACGAGGCGTCGCTTTCGATCCTGGCGCGCACCGGCGTGCAGGTGGAGCAGCCGGAGGCGCTGCGGCTGTTCACGCAGGCCGGGGTGGATGTGGACGGCAACCGGGTGCGGCTGCCCCAGTCCCTCGTCGAGGATGCGGTGGACAAAGCGCCCTCGCGGGTGGTGCTGGCCGGCCGCAACCCGGATAACGACCTCATCCTGGAGGGGGCGCGCGTCCACATCGGCACCGGCGGCGCGGCGCTACAGGTGCTCGATCTGGAGACGGGCAAAATCCGCAGGGCGGTGCTCCAAGACGTGGCACGTATGGCCCGCATCGTGGACGCGCTGGATAACATTCACTTTTATCTCCTGCCCATCTATCCCACCGACACGTCGAAGGAGAACGTGGACATCAACAGTTACTACGCCGGCCTGGCGAACACGACCAAACACGTCCAATCCGGCGTCTACACCATCCAGGGCATCCGCGATGTGGTGGAGATGTGCGAGCGCATCTCAGGTGGCGCCGGGCCGCTGCGCGAGCGGCCCATTGTCTCCTTCATCACCTGTTGGCTGGTCAGCCCGCTCAAGTTCGCCACCGACGTGACGACGCTGCTGATCGAGACCTGCCGGCAGCGTATCCCAGTCGTCCTCTCGGCGGCGCCGATGGCTGGCTCGACCGCGCCGGTCACGCTGGCCGGGATGTTGGCGCAGTTGAACGCCGAGCAACTGGCCGGGCTGACGCTGACCCAGTTGGTGCAGCCCGGATGCCCCGTCCTCATTGGCCCTATCCCCGCCACGGCCGACATGCGCAGCGGCAAGTACCTGGGTGGCTCTGTGGAGTTGGGGCTGTGCAACGCCGCCATCACCCAGTTGGCCCACTTCTACCGCGTGCCCATCTACAACAGCGCCGGTATGACCGAGGCCAAGATTCCTGACATCCAGGCTGGCATCGAGAAGACGCAATCGGTCATCCAGGTCGCGCTGGCCGGGGCCAACTTTATCCACCACGCCGCCGGAATGTTGGAGGACATGTCCACCATCGCCTACGAGCAGTTCGTGATTGACAATGAAATGCTGGGAATGGCGATGCGCGCCGTGCGTGGTATCGAGGTGAACGACGATACGCTGGCGCTCGACGTGATTGACCGAGTCGGCCCGGGCGGCCACTACCTGATGGACGAGCACACGCTGCGCTACATGCGCAGCGAACTCTACTACCCCTCGGCCGTCTTTGACCGGCAGGGGCGGGATATGTGGGAGGAGGCCGGCGCTACTGACGCCTGGACACGGGCCAAAGAGATCGCCCGCCGCATCCTGGCGGAGCACGAACCGCAGCCGCTGGATCCGCAGGTAGACGAGTGGATTCGAGAGCGGTACGCCTCTTCGCTGGTACCGTAAGACAAATTGGCAATTTGTCCTACGAGACATATTGACTGGAGGTGACATCCTGTGACACAACAATTGCCAATTCCAACGTTACAACCGATGGCCCGTGGCCTTTCTGACGAGCAGGTGCGGGCGATCCACTACGCCACGCTCGAGATCCTGTTCCAGACCGGCGTAGAGATGCAGGACCCCCAGGGGCGCGAACTGCTGCTCGAAGCCGGGGCCTGGGAATCAGGAGGCCGCGTCAAGATACCGGAGAACCTGGTCAGCGACGGTATCGCCAGCGCGCCCTCCCGCATCCCCATGTACGACCGGCTGGGCAACCTGACCATGCCGCTGGAACTGGGCCAGGTCTTTTTCGGCTCCGGTTCCGACACCATCTTTACGTTGGACGTAGAGACCGGCGAGCGGCGCCGCGCGACAGCCCAGGACGTCGAAGACATCGCCCGCCTGTGCGACGCGCTGGACAGCATAGATTTCATCATGTCCATGGGCAATCCCTCCGACGTGCCGCCCGACGACCTCTACATCCACGCGTTCGTGCGGATGATTCGCGGCTCGGTCAAGCCCAATGTCTACACCGCCAAGAACCGCGCCGATGTGGAGGACATCTACCGCATCGCGGTGGCCGTGGCCGGCGGTGAGCAGGCGCTGCGCGAAAAGCCGTTCCTCATGCTCTACGCCGAACCCATCTCCCCGCTGCTCATCATCGAGGAGTCGCTGCAGAAACTGATCTTCTGCGCCGAGAAGGGCATCCCGGCCGCTTTCATCCCGTCGCCCAACACCGGCGGCGGCGGGCCGATCACGCTGGCCGGCGCGTTGACGCTGGGAAACGCCGAGTGCCTGGTCGGGCTGATCATCTCACAGTTGATCCGCCCCGGCACGCCGTTCCTCTACGGGATGAACACGGCGGCGATGGATATGAAGAGCGCCATCGTCAGTTACGGCAGCCCGGAGTGGCCGCTGGGCATGATGGCGCAGATGGATCTGGCCCGCTACTATAACCTTCCGGCCTGGGCGGCCGGCGGCGCCAGTGACAGCAAGGTGGG
>JADHWW010000030.1 GCA_016783285.1 Anaerolineae bacterium | reverse complement strand
CACCCGCCGCGCGGCAGCGTGCTGCTAGAGGGCAGTGACGTGACTCGCATCGCGGCCCGTGACCTGATCCGGCGGGTGGGCTACGTCTTTCAGAACCCGGAGCACCAATTCATCACCGAATCGGTGGCGCACGAGTTGAGTTTTGGCCTGCGCCTGATGGGGCTGCCCGAAGCCGAAATCGAGACGCGGGTGGGAGCGTTACTGGAGCAGTTCGGCCTCAGCCACCTGGCCCGCGCCAACCCCTTCACGCTCAGTCAGGGTGAAAAGCGCCGCCTGAGCGTGGCCACAATGTTGGCCGTCGGCCAGGACACGCTGATCCTGGATGAGCCGACCTTTGGGCAGGATCAGCGCAACGCAGAGGCGCTGATGCAGTTACTGAGCGAACTCCACGCCGCCGGGCGCACCGTCATCGTGATCACCCACGATATGACGCTGGTCGCAGAGTATGCGTTGCACGTGGCCGTGATGGTGGAGGGGCAGTTGCGCTTTCACGGGCCCACGGCGGACGTCTTTGCCCGGCCCGAACTCCTGGCCCAGGCGCGCCTGACGCTGCCCCCGCTGGCCGAACTCTCGCAACGGCTGGCTGCCCGCAACCCGGCCTGGGGCGGCCTGCTCACCGTTGATCAATTCCTGGCGGCCTTCACCACCGCCCAGGCAATGGAGAATTGAATTATGATGAAGAGTCTGTACTACGAAGGCGATTCTTTTCTGCACCGCCTGAACCCGCTCACCAAGATCGTCGCCACGGCCCCGCTCATCATCTTCCTGGCGTTGGTGACGGATCCCTGGACGCCGGTGCTGTTTATTCTCCTCTGCGGGCTGACGACGGTCGTGTTGGGCAAGATTCCGCTAAAGCAGTATCTAAAGACGGTCGCGCCCCTGTTGTTCTTCGTCACCGGTTTCCTGATCGTCTATCCCCTCGTCGTCTCATCGGAGCGCGTCGCCGGTACCCCCATCGTCCTCGAACTGGGGCCGTTGGTCGTGCGCCAGGGAGGGGTTGTGTTCGGCATCGCTACCGCGCTGCGGGTAATCTCGCTCATTCTAGGCTCGCTGCTCTTTGTCCTCACCACCGACTCGGCCGACTTTATCCGCGCTCTCATTCAGCAATGGCGACTGCCCTATCGCATCGGCTACGGGGCAATGGCCGCCTATCGCTTCGTTCCCATGCTCAACTCCGAACTGGCCGTGATACGGGCGGCCCACAAAGTGCGCGGCATCTCCGACAAGGGTGGCCTGCGGGCGCAATACGACCGGGCGCGGCGCTATGCCGTGCCCCTTCTGGCAACTGCCATCCGCAAAGCGGAGCGCACGGCGTTGGCGATGGACGGCCGCGCTTTCGGCGCGTTTGAGGAGCGCACGTACTACCGGCGCATGGTGTTCGCAGCCCGCGATTGGTGGTTTGTGGCCATCTTCTGGTTGGTGAGCCTGGCGCTCATTCTCATCCTGAAGCAGACGGGGCTCCTGGGGCCATTGGTGTTGCTACAGAGTTTCTGAGGAAAAGTATCATGTTGAACGGTGTGCTGATTCTCGAGCATAACATAGGAGGCGCATAAGGCAATGGTTTCACTTTCAAGTCGGCTGGCTGAGAACCTGTGGATATTGACCCTTTCGTTTCATATTTGAAGAGGGAAGACAATGAAGACTGGACAAGCGATTGCTGTTGGATTGGAGGGAGGAACCGATAAAGATAGCCGGGAATACCGCTCGTACACAATCGCTTCCTTCGCCCGCTGGGCCAAACTCTACGACCCCTTTGTCGCCCTTTTCAGGCTCAAAGGGATGCGCAGGGAGACGGTGGAGATGAGTGGCGTGCGGCCGGGCGACAGGGTGCTCGACGTCTGCACGGGCACAGGCGATGTGGCACTCGAGTTCGCCAGAAGGTGCGACGACGTGACGGGCATCGACCTATCCGCAGAGATGTTAGCCGTCGCCCGGAAGAAGGACAGGGAGGGCAAGATCCGCTTCTTGCAGATGGACGCGACGAGGCTGGACTTTGCGGACAGGGAGTTCGACGTCAGTGCCATTTCCTTCGCGCTGCACGACATGCCGCCGGAGGTGAGGGAAGAGGCCCTGCGGGAAATGGTGAGGGTGACGAGAAAGAGAATCGTCATCATTGACTACAATCCGCCGCCGAGTCGACTGTTGCGTGCCCTATACGTCGCTATCGTCTCGCTCTGGGAATCAAAGTACTTCCCAGAGTTCGCCAGGGACGATTTCAGGGGCCTGCTGGCCCGCTGCGGGTTGCAGGTGGAGCGGGAGAAGACAGCCTGGCTAGGGCTTTTGCGGATATGCGTCTGCCGCCTGGATGAGGAGGAATGATGACCTACGACCAGATTTTCCTGGCCGCCGCCTTCGTCGTCTTTCTCGTCACTTTCGTCGCCATCATGGTCTTCGTGCGGTGGCGGGGGCACGACCCGAAGGGGGTGGCGAACGGAAAAACGAGGGAAGCCGCCGTCACTGCCGTCGCCACCCTGCTTTGGTTGGCGGTGATGATGTTCTACGTCTTCGACGCCCGCAGCGTCGCCTGGTTCGGGCGCATCGCTTTCCTGGATAGCGACGCTGCCAAGGGATTGGGCATCGCATTGTGCACCATCGGCCTGCTGGTGTGCGTCGCCGGCGAGGTGGCGCTGGGCGAATCGTTCCGCGCGGCTCTGCCCAGGGAGAAGACGAAACTGGTCACTGCGGGCATCTATTACCATATCCGCAACCCCTGCGTCCTGGGGCTGTACCTCTTCGTGCTGGGCACCTTCCTCATCGCCCCCAGCTTGCTGGCCCTGGTCACCGTTGCCCTCAACCATGTCGGCTACCACCTGAAGGTGCAGGCCGAGGAGGAGTATCTGCTGCAGACGCACGGGGAAGAGTACGAGGCCTATTGTGCGCGGACGGGGCGATACTTGCCCCGGATATGGAGATGAGCCAGGAAGAGCGCGAGTCCTGGAGGAGGTAAAGCAAGGATGGCTTTGAGACAGATTCGATTCGTGGGTGATCCGGTGTTGCGGAAAAGGGCGCACAAAGTGAACCGATTCGACGCCGATCTGGCAACTTTGGTCCAGGACATGGCCGAGACGATGCGCCACTCGAACGGCGTTGGCCTGGCTGCGCCGCAGGTCGGCATCACGGCGCGGGTTATTGTGGTAGAGACGCCTCAAGATGAAGACGAGCCTGGAAGTGGCCGGTTGTACGCTGTCATCAACTCTGAGGTAGCCCGCGCTTCCAAAGAGATGCTGGACGGTCTCGAGGGCTGTCTCTCGATCCCCGGCTACGTGGGCGAGGTGACCCGCCACGCAGCCGTTACCGTCAAGGGCCAGGACCTCGAGGGGCGCAAGGTTCGCATCAAGGCCCAGGGCTTTGTGGCGCGAGTCTTTCAGCACGAGATTGACCACCTCCACGGCGTACTCTACATTGACAAACTGACCGCTCCCGACCGCCTCTGGCGCGTGGAGGGAGGTGAGGAAGAAGAGGCTGAAGTGCAAAATGACACGTCAGAACTGGCGGCAGCCGGCCGCCCTCTGGAATGGGTCCCGATGTAGTGACAGTAGATCACGTCACATCGCCATCCCGTGATCTTTGCCATCCTGGAGAGGTTGGGCGAGATTGGGGCTTCGCAGGTCTTGCAGGTGGCCAGCGACCACGAGCCGGTGGGCCTGCCGATGGAGTTGGAGATGAGAGAGCAGACCAAGGGGCGATACGATTCCAGCGCCGGACAGCGGGAGGGTGGTGCCTGGCTGAGTAGGATCAAACTGAAAGAGTAGGATGAGGGGGTGTCCGAAATGTCACATCGTGGGCCGACCAGGGAGGGCGTAGGTGCTGACGGCCAGGGGCGGCGCGAAAGATAGGGAGACGGTAGGCAACGGGAGGCAATCATCGTGGGACTGGACCGTCGTCTGATTGAACTTACACACGGCACGCGCCGCTGGATCGCCGCCACGGTGGCCCTGGGCTGGCTCATCGTGGCGCTGAACGTGGCCCAGACCGTGCTCATCGGCCGCGCCATCGGAGATGCGCTGGAGGGGCAGAGCGGCCTGGGGTGGCTGCTCGTCGCCTTCGCCTGCCTGGTGCCTATGCGGGCGGCGCTGAACTGGGCCGCCCGCCTGACCTCCCACCGGGCGGCCGCGCAGACCAAACTCTCGCTCCGTGACCGCCTGTACGCGCACCTGCTGAAACTGGGGCCGGGCTTTCTCGATTCCGAACGCACCGGCGCACTGGTGCACACCGCCGTGGAGGGGGTGGAGGCACTGGAGGTCTATTTCGGCCAGTACTTGCCCCAGTTCGTGTTGGGGATGTCGCTGCCCCTTTTGCTCTGCGCCTGCATCGCCACGGTGGACTGGGTGACGGCTGTGGCCCTGCTCCTCAGCCTGCCGTTCATCCCGGCCTCGCTGATGGTGGTCCAGCACAAGTTGCGGGCGGTGAGCGAGCGGTACTGGGCCTCGGCGGGCCGCTTGAGCGCCCAGTTCCTCGACAGCCTGCAAGGGCTGACCACGCTCAAGATGTTCAACCGCAGCCAGGCGCGGGCCTCGGAGATGCACGCCCAGACCGAGCGTCTCCGCCGGGACACTATGCGCTTGCTGGCGGTCAACCTGGTCTCGCTGTTCTTCATTGACTGGGTTTCCACGCTGGGCACGACGGTGGTGGCCTGCGGGATGGCGGCCTGGCGCTTGCAGGCCGGCGCGGTCACCTTTGGCCAGGCGGTCACGCTGGCGCTGTTGAGCGTGGAACTGGCGCGCCCGTTGATCCTGTTGGGGTCGTACTTTCACGCCGGGGCCAGCGGCGTGGCGGCGGCGCAGCGCATCTTTGCCATCCTCGACACGCCCCCACAGGTTCAGGAAGTGCCCGACGCGGTGTCGCCAGCGACGCGCATGCCGCACGTCCGGTTCGAGAACGTCCGCTTCGCTTACGACGGGGGCGAGCGACTGGCCTTTCGACCAGGCTCAAGACAAGCGCTAGATGGTCTCTCTTTCGAGGCTCGGCCGGGTGAGACGGTGGCCCTGGTGGGGGCCAGCGGGGCGGGCAAGAGTTCGATGGTCAATCTTCTGTTTCGCTTCTTCGACCCCCAGGAGGGGCAGATCACTCTGGACGGGCGTCCCTTGCCTACCCTCTCGCTGGACTGGTTGCGGGAGCAACTGGCACTGGTGGCGCAGGACACCTATCTCTTTTACGGCACGGTCGCCGACAACCTGCGCCTGGCCCAACCAGACGCCACGCGGGCCGAACTGGAGGCGGCGGCTCGCGCCGCCAACGTCCACGATTTTATCGCCTCTCTGCCGGACGGCTACGAGACACAGGTCGGCGAGCGCGGCCTGACGCTGAGCGGCGGGCAGGCGCAGCGAGTCGCCATCGCCCGCGCCGTCCTAAAGGACGCGCCCATCGTCATCCTGGACGAGGCCACCTCCCACGTGGACGCCGAGAACGAGGCGGTCATCCAGGAGGCGCTGGAGAGGCTCACGGCCCATTCGACAGGCTCAGGGCAGGCAGACAAGACGGTCTTGATCATCGCCCACCGGCTGAGCACCGTGCGCCACGCAGACCGCATCCTGGTGCTGGACGAGGGCCGGGTCGTCGAGTCGGGCACGCACGAAGAGTTGCTGCGCAGGCAGGGCACTTACGCCCGGCTGGTCTCCGCTCAGATCAGCCAAGACCTCCGAGGTTTTCTGAAACCTCGGAGGTCTGAACGCCTACTGGAGGCAATCGTATGAGCCAGCGAAAAGTGCTCTGGCGCTTGTTGGGCCTGATCCGCTCCCTGTGGGGCGTGATGCTCTTTTCTATCACCATGCGCACGCTCAACCAGGCCTGCGGCATCGCCATCCTGACGCTGGGCGCGTGGGGGGTGAGCCTGGCGGTTGCGCAACCGGAGGCGGGCGACTTGCGCCCCATCCTGGTGGCTCTGGTGGTGATGGGGCTGTTCAAGGGCATCCTGCGCTACCTGGAACAGTTCTCCGGCCACTACGTCGCCTTTCACCTGCTGGCGATCATGCGCGACCGGTTCTACCGGCGCATCAAGCCGCTGGCCCCGGCCGTCCTGATGGATAGCCGCAGCGGCGACGTGGTATCCCGCGCCACCGCTGACGTGGAGCGCATTGAGGTCTTTTACGCTCACACCATCGCCCCGGCCGCTACCGCCGTCCTGGTGCCGGCCCTGGCGCTGATCGTGCTGGCCTGCTTCGACAGTTTGCTCGCGTTGACTCTGTTACCCTTTTTGGCCGGGGTGGGCCTCTTTGCCCCCTGGGTGAGCGACCGGTTGGGCCGGCGACTGGGGATGGCGTTGCGCCGGGTCGTGGCCGACGTGAACGCCCACTTTACGGATAGCGTCCAGGGGCTACGCGAGATCGTGGCCTTTGGGCGCGGGGCCGACCGGCGCCGGGAGATTTGGGAGCAGGGGGAGCGGTTGGTGAGCGTGCAGGCGCGAGCGGCACACATCGCCGGCCTGCAAAATGGCCTCAGCGACGGCCTGGTCGCCGCCGGGACGCTGAGTGTGTTGGGCGTGGGGCTGTGGCTGGTGGGGCAGGGGCGGCTAGACCCTCTTCTCCTCCCGCCCATCGTCGCTCTGACGATGACCACCTTTGGGCCGGTATTGGCGGCCGCCAGCGTGGCACACGACCTCAACCAGGCCCTGGCCGGGGCCGCCCGGCTGTTCGCGCTGATGGACCGGACGCCGCTGGTGCGGGATAACGTCACCGCGCCACCGCCGTTACCCGTCGAGCCGTCCATCCACTTTGAGGACGTGTACTTTTGTTACCAGGTATCCCACGACAAAGACGACGGGCGAGGCCAGCACGCGGCAGAGTGGGTACACAACGGCCTGAGTTTCGACGTGCCGGCCGGACGCACGGTGGCTCTGGTAGGTTCCAGCGGCGCGGGCAAGTCCACTGTCGTCAACCTGCTGCTCCGTTTCTGGGACGCGAACAAAGGGCACGTCCGCCTGGGCCAGTATGACGTGCGCGACTTTCCGCAAAAAGACCTGCGACGGCGGGTGGCGGTGGTCTCGCAGCACACCTACCTCTTTAACACGACCATTGAGGAGAACCTGCGGCTGGGCGATCCGCAGGCGGGCGGCGCCGAGATCGAGCGGGCGGCGCAGTTAGCCAACATCCACGACTTTGTCGTCTCCCTGCCCCAGGGGTACGACACGCCGGTGGGCGAGATGGGCGTCAAACTGTCAGGCGGGCAGCGGCAACGGCTGGCCATCGCCCGCGCCTTGCTCAAAGACGCGCCCATCCTGGTGCTGGACGAGGCCACCTCGAACCTGGACGCCGAGAGTGAGCGCGAGATTCAGGCCGCCATCCGTCGGTTGACGCAAGGCCGCACGACGCTGGTCATCGCGCACCGTTTGTCCACGGTGGTCAACGCGGACGAGATCCTGGTGATGGACGGCGGGCGCATCGTCGAGCGCGGCCGGCACGCGGAACTGCTGGCGCAGAGCGGGGTCTATGCGCGGCTGTTCGCCAGGCAGCAGGACGAACTGAACACGCAGTACGTAACACGTAGTACAGGAGACTGAGAACAATGACAAACTTACGCATCGCACAAATGGCGCTCTACCAGTTCGGCTTCGCGCTCGTCTGCGTGTTCGTGTCGGGGGTGCTCAACCGGGTGATGTTCGCTGAACTGGGGTTGCCGGCGACGCTCATCGGCGTCTTGCTGGCGATCCCACCGCTGCTCTCGCCGCTGCGCCTGTGGCTGGGGTATCTTTCGGACGCCTACCCCATCCGGGGCCGGCGCCGCCTGCCCTACGTCCTGGGCGGGATGGCGCTGGTGGCACTTGGTCTCGTCGGCGGGACCTGGGGCGCGGTGCAGATGGGACAGTCGGCACTCCTGGGCCTGGGGGTGATGGTCGTGGCCTTTGTCTGCTATGGGATGGGCAAGAACGCTACCGCGACCACCTTCCAGGCGCTCATCGCCGACGTCTACGGCGAAACGGCGCGGCCGCGAGCCGTCGCCACGCTCAAGGCGGCCTTCATCGGCGGGATCATCGTTGGCAGCGTGGTGCTGGGCAACCTGCTCGACCCATTCAGTATGGGCAGGCTGCTGACCGTCGTGCTGGTCGTCGGTTGCGGCGCGGTGTTGTTGGCCGTGCTGGGCACGTTCGGTGTGGAGCCGCGCGGCGCGCAGACACAGGCCGCCAGCCAACGGGCGCGGGAACTGCCCTTCTGGGAGACGCTGCGGCGTACCTTTGCCGACCGGCAGGTGCGGCTGTTCTTTCTCTTCATCGGCGCCACGCTCCTGGCCACGCTGACGCAGGACATTTTTCTGGAGCCTTACGGTGCGCAAGTGTTCGGAATGAGCGTCAACGAGACCACACGGCTGAGCATGTATTGGGGCGCTGGCACGCTGGGGGCGATGATGGTCAGCGGCCTCTGGCTGGTCAACCGGCTGGGACGGCGGCGCGTGGCGGCGCTGGGGCTGTGGATCGTGGCCCTGACCTTCGTCGGCCTGATCGTCGCCGGTCTGAGTGGGCAGACCTGGTTGTTCGTCGCGCTGGTCTTTTTGCTGGGCGTGGGCAGCGGTGTCAGCGCCTCCGGCACGCTCACCCTGATGGTGGACTTTACCACGCCGGAGCGGGCGGGGTTGCTGATGGGCGCGTGGACGGTGGCGCACCAGTTGGCCCAAGCGGTGGGCAACGTGCTGGGCGGCCTGGTGCTCGACGGCACGTATGCCCTCAGCCAGAGTTACGTGGTCGCTTTCGGCGCGGTCTTTGCGCTGGAAGTGGTCGCTGCGTTGGCGGGGCTGCTCCTGCTGCGCGCTATTGACGTGCGTCATTTTCAGAGACGTTCCCCAATGGCGGTCGCTGCGGTGCAGGCCGAGTAATATAATAGGCACTTGAAATTCTTGTACAATGAGCAAGAATATTCTGCCACGAATTTCACGAATTAACACGAAAGAGAGAAAAGCGGGATTGCCGGCTTGTTGTTCAAGCGCCACACGTCGCAGGAGATGACCGGGCGGGCGGAACGCATCCGCCGGGGGGAAAAGATGTGACGAAAGCAGGAAATACAAGTCGGCGAAACCCGGCTTGACAGGAGGGCGATTTGTGATAGTATAGGTATACCTAAAGAAAGACGTTAGGTATACCTACATTTATTGAAGGGAGTGTGATGGTTTCGGCCAGCGTTGAGCATTATCTAAAAGCGATCTACGTAAGAGGGGAAGACCAGGTCGTCTCTCTGTCCGCCTTGGCCAAAGCACTTTCGATCTCAATGGTGTCGGTCAACGAGATGGTGAAAAAACTGGTCAAGCGCGGGTTGGTCACCTACGAGCCTTACAAGGGCGTGGCGCTGACGCCGGAGGGTCGGGCCCAGGCTTTGACCGTGACCCGTCGTCATCGCCTGTGGGAGCGGTTCCTCACCGACGTCCTGGGCCTCGGTTGGGATCAGGTGCACGAGGAAGCCTGCCGCCTGGAACACGCGACCTCCCCGCTGGTGGAGGAGCATCTGGCGCAGTTCCTCGGCTGGCCCGAGACCTGTCCCCACGGCTACCCGGTGCCCACCCCAGAGGGGGAGGTAGCCCACGAAGCAGGAGTCCACCTATCCGAGATGAAACCGGGGACCAGGGGCGTTGTGCTCAGCGTGCCGGAGGAGCCGGGACTATTGCAGTATCTGGGCAGCCTGGGCCTGGTGCCCCAGGTCGAGGTTCAGGTCGAGGCCGTGGCGCCCTTTGAAGGCCCACTGACAGTGCGGGTGGCAGGCGCCCAGCACGTTTTGGGATGGCAGGTGGCTTCACAGGTTAAAGTTCGGCCTGTGTGAAGGTGCATAGACGTTTACAACATAGGAGAAAACAAATGAATGTATCAATTACTGGACCGGCGCACCGGCGCGTAGAAATGGAGGATGCCCTGAAAGCAGCCTATGCTCTCCAGAATAAAGGTGACGCCTGGCATAGCGCGGAACTGGCCCGATCCCTGGGTTTTCCCGATGCGTTGGCTGAGAACATAACCCGGGCGCTCATTGCCTCTGGCTGGGCCGAGGAGAGCGAACCGGGCAATGTGCGTCTAACGGAGACAGGAAAAGCCCGCGCCGTGGAACTGATTCGGGCGCACCGCCTGTGGGAGCGCTACCTGGTAGATCGAGAAGGAATGTCACTGGATGCCGTCCACACCGAGGCGGACCGCCGAGAGCACGAGATAACACCCGAGGAGTTGGAAAAACTGGACACTGAATTGGGATACCCGGCCTGGGATCCTCATGGGCACGTTATCCCGGCCTCGGGTTCCCGTGTGCCATCCCCGGCGGGACGATCCCTGCTGGAGGTGGCAATACCGGGCGGCCGGCTGCGCATCGTCAGACTCGACGATGAACCGATGGAACTGTTGACCCAATTGGTTGCGCTGGGGCTAGAGCCTGGTATAGACGTAGAAATTCAGAGTCTGGAATCCAATCTCCTGCGGCTGCGGCTGGGTGAAAACGTCGTCCCGTTGTCTTACGCCGCCGCCGGTCACGTTTTCGTGGTGCCGGCGACTGCCTGGCCCGTGCCGATGGGGACACTGGCGGTGGGGAGCCAAGCGCAGATAGTGGAACTCGTGGGAAGCGGCAAACTTCAGCGGCGTATGCTATCTATGGGCTTTGTTCCCGGCGCCGAGGTAACGGTGATCCGGCAAGCGCCCCTGGGTGATCCCCTCCAATACCGCGTCAAGAAGGCAAACATTGCCCTGCGCCAAAACGAAGCCAATACACTTTTGGTAAAAGAACTTGGAAAGGAGTAAACATGTCCACAACAATTGCCGTCGCCGGGAATCCCAATACGGGCAAGAGTACGCTTTTCAATGCCCTCACCGGATTGCGCCAGCATACAGGGAATTGGCCCGGAAAAACGGTCGAGCGCAGAGAGGGCGAGTTCAGGCATAATGGCCGCTTGGTCAGGGTCGTTGACCTGCCCGGCACGTATAGCCTGACCGCCGTGTCATCAGAGGAAATTGTCGCCAGAGACTTTATCGTCGAAGGAAATCCAGATGCAGTGATCGTCATCGTTGACGCCACGAACCTGGAGCGGAATCTTTACCTGGTGCTTCAGGTATTGGAACTGACGGATAACGTAGCGGTTGCTCTGAACATGATGGATCAAGTTGAGAGCAAGGGGGTCAGAATTGACCTGGGGGCGTTATCGGAGCAACTGGGTGTGCCGGTTATTCCGATAGTTGCACTCAAGAAAGAGGGCATCCCCCAACTCGTCGAGACGGTTATGGAGATCTGTGAAGGAAAACGCGCTCTTCATCCCATCGGTGCTACATTTGACGAATCAATAGAGCAGAACATTGCCCAATTGGAACCCATGATAGGAAATAGTGATTACCCTTCCCGCTGGTTGGCGATCAAACTTCTCGAAGGGGATACCGATGTCAAAGAGATGCTGCAAGCCAACAGAAATTCGGCCGCAGTGAAAGCGGCGGAGACGCTCGTCGAGCAGAGCAAAGGGCAGCCAGAGGTCTTGATCGCCGAGGAGCGTTACGAGTTGATCAGTCGCATTGCGCGGCGCTCTATCCACCACGAGGAAGGCGTAGAGTATCTGACCGACAAGGTAGACGATATTGTGACGCACAAAATCCTGGGGTTGCCAATCCTGGCAATGATCGCCGGGTTTACACTGTGGGCCATCTATAACATTGCCGGTCCTATTGGCGGCCTGTTCGAGCAACTGTTCAATGTCATCATAGACTGGGCCGGGGGGCTTCTCGCCAGTACGCCGTGGTGGGTCAGTGGCATCATCGTGGATGGCATCCTGCTCGGCTGCCAGCAGATTTTCGTGTTCATGTTTGGCGTCCTGGTGGTGTTCTTTTTCATCTATGGCATTCTGGAAGACATCGGCTACCTGGCCAGAGGAGCCTTTGTCATGGATCGTATTATGAAGTGGCTGGGCCTGCCGGGGAAAGCCTTTATGACGATCTTTGCCGGGTACGGTTGCAGCATCCCCGGTGTGATGGGCACGCGCATCATTGACGACGAGAGTGATCGGATTATCACCTCTGTCGTGGTGCCGTTCATCCCCTGTGCGGCCCGCATCGCCGTCATCACGGCCATCGTGCCCGTCTTTTTCGGCTCTGGCCTGACGGCCACCATCGTCACGCTGGGTATCTTTGGTCTCAGTCTGTTGATCGTGGCCCTCGTTGCCATAATACTGAAAAAGACGGCGTTCAAAGGCGAGCCTTCGGGCCTGGTGATGGAAATGCCCGATTACCACCCGCCTTTGTTGTCGAACGTGCTGCGGACGACCTGGGACAGGACGTATAGTTCGATGAGCAAGGCGTTGATGATCTTTGTGCCATTCTCGATCATCATCTACTTGCTTTTCCATCTCCCGGCCGGGGCTGCCGTGGCCGATTCGTATGGGATGACGATTGGTAGTTTCCTCGATCCCATTGGCAAGATCATTGGGCTGAGCGGCAAAGATATGACCGGTTTCCTCTTTACCTACCCGGCCAAGGAACTATCGCTGTTGTACCTGGGCCTTTCGTATGGGGGAGTGGGAGAAGAGGCTGTCGCCGGCTTTATGGGCGACGTATGGACACCGCTCCAGGCCATCTCCTACCTGGTCTTTCTGACGCTGTACGCCCCTTGTCTGGCGACGGTGGCGGCCATGGCCAGGGAGATCGGTTGGAAGTGGACCTGGTGGAATGTGATCGTCTCCCTCATCGCAGGATTCGGCTTTGCCGGCCTCACCTACTGGGTGGGGACGTTTTTGGGCTTGGGATGATTTGACTTTAGATTTCAGAACACGGATTCGCTGGATTGGCGGATTCTGGTAAAATGAAAAATCAGCGTACATCTGCATCCCCGACTTGAAAAGGAGAGAGTCTAATGTCGAAAAGAATCGGCATCCTGGGCGGCATGAGCCCAGAGTCAACGTCAGAGTACTATGAGTACATCACCCGCACCTACACCGCCCGCTTCGGCGACTATGGCTATCCCGAGATCATTATCTACAGCGTCAGTTTCCAGCCCTACGTGGATTGGCCCAACGAGGATCGCTGGGACCTGGTGGCGCAGGGCTTGAGCGAGGCGGCGCAAAGGCTCGAGGCGGCGGGCGCTGATTTCATCATCATCGCCACCAACACCATGCACCTGGTTTTTGACCAGGTACAGGCCAGCGTCAACGTGCCCCTACTGAGCCTGCTCGACGCCGTTGGCGAGGCGGTTCTGGCGCGAGGGAAAAAGACGGTGGGGTTGCTCGGCACCAAGTTCACGATGGAAAAGACCTTTTACCAGGACGCTTTAGCCCTGAAAGGCATCACCGTTCTGACGCCCGACGCCAGCGGCCGCGAGTACGTGAACAGCGTCATCTACGATGAACTGGTTGCCGGCCAGATCCGCGACGAGTCGCGGGCTGGGTTCGTCGCTATCATCGAGAAGATGGCCGCGCGCGGCACGGAGGGGGTCATCCTGGGCTGCACCGAGATTCCCTTGTTGGTCAGCGAGGCGGACACCGGAATACCGCTGTTCGATACAATGGCCATCCACGCCGAGGCGGCTCTAAATTACGCCCTGGCGTGAATGGATGTACCGGCAACAGCAATTCCCGTTTTGGGTGGCTAACATACCTTCCCGGAAGCTATAGTGTAGCACGCGGTTTCAACTGCCGTGCTGGTCGTCTCCCACCACTTCCGCGCCTACCTGCCAACCTGAACGCCTTTGCCGGGGAGTTGGCCCGCCTGGCACCGGATACGACGCTGCGGGTATTGGATGTGATGGAAACGACTATGAGATCACGGCCCTGCAACATTAGAAAATAATGCTATAATACCACCATGCGTAAACTATCACGGAACGATCCATGTTGGTGTGGGAGCGGAAAAAAGTACAAGCATTGTCATCTCAAGCAGGATCGAGTGACCCGGCGCCGGCGCCGGAAGGTGGGAAAACGGTCGTCCGACATCATCATCAAGACCGAGAAGCAGATTGAGGGCATCCGCAGGAGCAGCCGGTTGACCCGCGATACCCTGGATATGCTGGAGGGGCGGATCGTCGCCGGTGTCACTACCGAAGACATCAATCGCTGGGTTCGCGAGTACACCCTGGCCCACAGCGCCACTCCTGCGCCGTTGAACTACCGGGGCTTCCCCAAGAGCGTCTGCACCACGCTCAACAATCAGGTCTGCCACGGCATCCCCGACGGCACTGCATTGAAAGAGGGCGACATCCTCAACGTTGACGTCACCTCCGTTCTGAACGGCTACTATGGCGATTCCAGCCGCATGTTCCTGATTGGCGAGGTCTCCGAGGAAGCGCGCAGGTTGGTGCGAGTGACCCGCGAATGTCTCTACCTGGGGATCGAGCAGGTAAAGCCGGGCCACACCCTGGGCGACGTCGGCCACGCTATCCAGCGGCACGCCGAGCAGTACGGCTACTCGGTCGTGCGAGATTACATCGGGCACGGGACGGGCCTTCAGTTCCACGAACCGCCAGAGGTGCGTCATTTCGGGGAGCCCGGAGACGGCGAGTTGCTGGCGCCGAACATGGTTTTCACCATCGAACCGATGGTCAATGCCGGCGATTACCAGGTCGAGGTGCTGGAAGACGGCTGGACGGTCGTGACCGCCGACGGCTCCCTCTCGGCCCAGTGGGAACACACCGTGCGCGTCACCGAGGATGGTGCGGAGGTGTTGACGGCGTAGGGAAATGGCGAATGGGTGAATGGCGAATAGCGAATGGCGAATGAGTGAAACAAAAGGTTACGTGCAAGTCTATACGGGGGACGGCAAGGGGAAAACGAGCGCCGCTCTGGGCCTGGCGCTGCGGGCGTCGGGCCACGGGATGCGCACCTACATCGGCCAGTTCATGAAGGGCCAGATTTATGGGGAACTTGAGGCGCTGCGCGACCATCCCTACATCACGATTGAGCAGTACGGCGACGTGCGCTGCATCCGCCGCGAGGAGGCTACTTCTGACCACGTAGCCCAGGCCCGCCGGGGACTGGAGCGGGCGCGGGAGGTCATGCTCTCGGGCCAATACGACATCGTCGTGCTGGACGAGGTCAACGTGACGATCTGGTTCGGGCTGCTGACGGTGGAGGAGGTGTTGGCGCTCCTCGACGAGCGGCCGGAGCACGTGGAAGTGATCCTGACCGGCCGCCGCGCCCCGCAGGAGATTATTGAGCGGGCTGACCTGGTGACGGAGATGCGGGAGGTGAAGCACTATTATCAGCAGGGGGTACTAGCGCGGAAAGGGATTGAGCGATAATTGGTAGATTGGGAAATTGGGAAATTGGTAGATTGGGTCAGTTTCGCAGTCCGCATTGGAAGGAGGCTAGATGTATGACGTTACGTCCGAACTATTGTCCGAAATCGCTGCCGGAGAGGATGCCTACCTTGAATTCAAACAAGTCGTATTCAGAGGCAATGCCCCGCGTTTTGGGGGCGAAAGGACCAAAGCACCCGAAGCCATCGCCCGGGTAATTTGTTCCTTTGCCAATACGGAAGGCGGTGTCTTGATCTTTGGAATCAACGACCACCGAGAGGTGATTGGCGTGGACCTGGACAAGGCGGATCTGTTAGAACAGTGGATAGTGAACGTCTCTCAGAACAATTGTGAACCGCCGGTGTACATCATCCCTGATTGGAAGCAACTCCCGGATGCGTCGGGGATGGCGCGCCTCTGCCTCAAGGTAGACGTGCCCCCAGGCTCCTACGTTCACCGGACCGCCGGCGGTCGCTGGATGACGCGCATTGGTTCCCACAAGCGAGACTTGCGGCCTGACCAACTGGCGCGATTGCTGGAACGACGGCAGATAGGACAGCCTTTCGAAGAGCGCGCCGTGCGCACCGCCGATTTGAAGGCACTGGATTTTACATTGTTCGAAGACTATTGCCGGCGCCGTTTTGGTCCCGATGATGCCACCGCAGTACCGGGGTTAGAATCCCGGTTGGTCAACCTCAAATTGGCTGCGCGTCTCAATAGTGGCCCGGTAGTCCCTACAGTAGTGGGATTGCTGCTCTTTGGTCGTGCCCCAATCACGACTCATCTGCCAGGCGCGTTCGTCCAGTGTGTGCTCTATCGAGGTATCGTGGCTGACGCCAACGAACAGTTGGACGAAAAATTGTTCCGCGGCCCCGTAGCGGAGCAAATTGTCGCGGCTACACACTTTGCGCAACGGTATATCCCCGTAGCGGCCGAGAAAACATACGAGGGCAGACTGGACCGCCCGGCTTTCTCGCTGCGCGCCGTTCACGAGGCAATCGTGAACGCCGTCGTTCATCGGGATTACCAACTGTCAGGGTCCAATGTGCGCGTGATGATCTTTGACGATCGCATCGAAATCTCCAACCCTGGTGGTTTGCACAATACGTTGCGACCCGAGAATCTGTTCGCCGGAGCGCAGCCCTATCGTCGCAACCAGGCACTGGCAGGCTTCTTGCGCGACTATGAGAGTCCACTCACCGGTCGGGCGTTGATGGAATCGCGGGGCGAGGGCTTTTTGATGCTGGTGCGCGAAACGCGTGCCCTGGGCGGGGACGTGGAATTGCTCTCTGATCCTGGGGCGTTAAAGTTAATCCTCAAGCGGGCCAGGTTGTAGAATGAGCTAAACACAATACCGTTCAGTTAAGCGCCGTCGGTTGAGTAGTGTAACGTATGTTTCGACAGGCTCAACACAAGTCGAAACCACGGCGCGGCCCATGCAATGCGAAATTCGTTGCGAGAGCCGCTCGCTTGGTCTCGATACGGCCCTGTGGGCCTACTCGACCGGCGCTCGCTTTCTTAACTAAACCGTATTGGGGCTAAACAGGCTCATCAGCATCAGAGGGAAGCTGCAAAATGACAGAGACTGTCGTTCAGATTGACACAGGCAACTCTAACGTTTTCCTGATCCGGGGCGCCGAGGGAGCCATCCTGGTGGACGCCGGCAACCCTGGCCGGGCGGATCGTATCCTGGCGCGGTTGGCGGAACGCGGCGTCGCGCCCGAAGACGTGCGTTTGATCCTGGTCACCCACGGGCACGTTGACCACTTTGGCAGCGCGGCGGCGCTGCGCGAGCGCACCGGGGCGCCGGTCGCCGTCCACGCACTCGACGCTGACGCCGTGCGCCAGGGCATCAACCCGCCGGATAGCCTCCACCCTACCAGCCGGCTGATAAACCTCCTGATGCGAATTCCGCTTCCCTTGTTTGCAGACCACGCCCCCGCCTTCGAGCCGGACATCGTGTTCAAGGACGAGTGGCGGCTGGACGAATACACTTCGACTCTGCTCAGTGCAAGCGGCGTCGCCGGGCGGGTGATCCACACGCCGGGGCACACGCCGGGCTCTGTCTCGGTGCTTCTCGACAGCGGCGAGGCCATCGTCGGCGACCTGGTGATGGGCCAGTTGATGGGCCTGATCCACAAGCCTGGGCCGCCCATCGTCGCCTGGAACCTGGAGCGCAACCGGGAGAGTGTCCGCCGGCTGGTCGCCCTTTCGCCCCGCATCGTTTACGTCGGGCACGGCGGGCCATTCGATGACCTGTCCGGCCTGGTCGGAGCGGAGTGCTGACCAATTGGGGACTGAGAACGTAGGGCAAGATGCCATCTTGCCCCACCATCGCAAGGAGAAAATGTGATGAAAACCAAACGTGCGATTGCTTTCGGATTGGGTGGCCTCGCAGCGGCCGCTGCCGGAGGGCTGGTGGCCCGCTTCCACCTGGGCCGCCAGCGCGCCGACAAAGCGTGGGCCGCCGCCCGCTACCCCAAACTCGAGGACGTGGGCACAGTGAAACACCTCACCATCCTGCCCCTGATTGACTGGTACACCGCCCGCGATGATCTGGCGGGCGAGCCGGGTGTCTCCTACCTGGTCCGCGCCGACGATACGACCATCCTCTTCGACGTGGGCTTTAACCAACAGGGAGAACATCCTTCTCCGCTACTGCGCAATATGGCGGCCCTGGGCGTGGACGTGGCCGAGATTGACGCGCTGGTCATCTCCCACGCGCACTCGGATCACCTGGGGGGCACCTCGCACCAGATGCACAAGAGTTTCGCTCTGTCGGGCCAACCGGTTGACCTGAAGGGCATCCCCGCCTATGTGCCGGAACCGCTCTCCAACCCCACGGCGCAGGTCACGGTCGTGGACGGCCCGCGCATCATCGCTCCCGGCGTCGCCAGTATGGGCCCCATCTCCCGCCAACTGTTCTTCTTCGGCTGGACGCCGGAGCAATCGCTGGCGGTCAATGTGGAGGGCAAGGGCATCGTGCTCATCGTCGGCTGCGGGCACTCGACTCTCCAGCGCATCGTTGACCGGGCTGAGATGCTGTTCGACGAACCGCTCTATGGTCTCGTCGGCGGGCTGCACTACCCGGTCACAGCCTCACGGGAAGCGATACTTGGATTGCCAGCGCAGATGTTCCTGGGCACGGGCAAATGGCCCTGGACTCCCGTCAACCGGCAGGACGTGGAGACTGCCATCGCCTACCTGCAGCGCCGCAATCCACAATTGGTCGCGCTCTCGGCCCACGACAGTTGCGACTGGAGCCTGGAGGCCTTCCGGGGCGCGTTCGGCGCGGCGGGTCAAGATTTGCTGGTCGGGAAAGAGATTGTAGTAGAATGAAAAAGTCAATGGCCGAATGTACGAGGCACTGGCGCCGGAAGGCATGACGTGAAAGCCGTCTGCGAGGATTTTTTGGCAGAGCCCGACCCTCGTTGGCGACGCTACGTCGTAGGCGCAGGCGCGTTGGAGCCCACCGGCTCCACCCTGCGCTTCGTCGTCGCCGACGCCACCTCCCGCCGTTACACCGACGCCCAGATTGACGACTACCAGGGCCTACCTCGCCGCCGCTTCCCCTGGCGTCCCCCGCTGCGGCTGACGGTGCGGGCCCGCTTCTCCCACCCGGCCGGGCAATTGCGCGGTACCGCCGGCTTCGGCTTCTGGAATGACCCGTTTATGATGACCGGGGCGCGGATGCCAGCCCTCCCCCGCGCCGTGTGGTTCTTTTACGGTTCGCCTCCCTCGAATATGAAACTGGATCTACACACGCCGGGCCACGGTTGGAAGGCGGCCACGATAGACGCGCTGTGTCCCGCCGCCTTGCTGCTGGCCCCGTTCGCGCCGTTGGCGGTGCTGCTGATGAACCTCCGCCCCCTCTACCGCGCCCTGTGGCCCCCCATCCAGCGGGCCCTGAACATGCGGGAAGCCACGGTCGGGGCGGAAATGACCGAATGGCACACTTACGCTATCGAGTGGAGGGTGGAACGGGCGCGTTTCAGCGTGGACGGTGCGCCGGTGCTGGAGGATGCCCCTTCGCCCCGGGGGCCGCTGGGCTTTGTGATGTGGCTGGACAACCAGTACATGGTGGTCACACCGCAAGGGCGGCTGGGGTGGGGGTTGCTGGACGTGCCGGGTCGCCAGTGGATGGAGGTGGACCATCTGGCGATTGAGCCGCTGTAGGACAGTGGGGAGGTCGTCAGAAACCAGGTTTTTTCCGAAAAACCTGGTTTCTTGATTCTCTGACAAGATTTTTAAGGTTCCGGTACTTGACTAACGCGGTGAACTGTGGTATACTGGACGTAGTTATAAGACTAACGCCTCAGTTATAATGCTAACGTCTAAAGGAGGCGCTATGTTCAGGCATACCAAACCTCTAGCAGACTTGCTCACCGTAAGCCGGGCTCTTTTGGCTGTCTGCCTGGCCGGGCTGGGGATGGCACGCGGCGCAGAGGCTCTGCCCACCGTCGTTGTCACCGTCATCATCTCCTGGCTCACCGACGTGCTGGACGGCCCGCTGGCCCGCCACGACCCTGATCGCCGGATCACGTGGGTGGGGGAACACGACGCCGAGGTTGATCTGACCACCTCGCTGGGAGTGGTTGCCTACCTGGTGCTGAGCGGGTATCTGACAGGCTGGCTGGGGGCGGCGCTGGTGCTGGCAATGCTGGGCTTGTGGGTATTCCATTCGCACCAACTGGCGTGGCCTTTCTACGCCCTGCCCTACGCGATTCTGATTCTCGTAGCCTTCCAGGACGCGCCTCTCTTCGGCTGGCTGGCGGTGGGCTACCTGCTGGCGACGCTGGTGGTGTGCTGGCACCGTTTCTGGCAGCAATGCCTGCCGGAATTCTTTGGGGCAGTTGACAGCCTCCGCATGGGAAGCGAGCAGCACGCCCCCAACGCCCACAGCGGCCAGGTGTAAACTCGAGCGAGATAGGAGGAGAGAGAATTGAAAAATGACCCTATTGACAATCTGGTGCAACTCGGCTTCTCAGAGTACGAGGCCAAGGCTTACGTCGCCCTGCTCCGTGAGAGCCCCGTCACCGGCTACCAACTCTCCAAGACGTCCGGCGTCCCCCGCTCAATGATCTACGAGGTGCTGGGTAAACTCACCGCTCGTGGCGCGGCCATGACGCTGCGCAAGGGCGACTCGACCCAGTACGCGCCGGTTCCGGCAGACGAATTTCTCGACCACCTCCGCCGCGAACACGAGGCACTCACCACCTCTCTCAAAGATGGCCTGGCGACCCTCGCCTCGCCCACCGATCTGGAATACGTCTGGAACATTGAGGGCCACGAAAACATCATGGCCAAGGCGCAGGAGATGATCGGCCAAGCAAAGTCCCGCATCTGTCTGGCACTCTTGCCGGTCACGTTTCCGACCTTGCGGCTTGTACTGGGGGAAGCAATTGAACGAGGGGTGCGGGTGGTGCTCTACACCACGAGCGAGGTTGACTTGCCGGGCGGGCGCGTGATAGTCGCTCACGTGTCCGAGGAGACGCTCGGCCAGGCCAGGGGCTTGGGGTTGGTGCTGGTCATTGACGGGGAGGAGGTGTTGATCGGCGAGTGGTTGACGGCGACCCAGGCGCGGGCTTCCTGGACGGGCAGCCCTCTTTTCGTCTTCATCGCCGAGCACCACCTGCGGACCGACCTGTATCTGCCCCAAATTCTGGCTCTCTTGGGGGATCGGGCGCTGGACATCATCCAGGAGGAGGATCGGGAGTTGTT
>JADHWW010000131.1 GCA_016783285.1 Anaerolineae bacterium | reverse complement strand
AGCTCGGTATCGAACTGTCCAAGCCACTGATTGACCGGGCGCTCTACCGCCAGGATCAGCCGGAGATTGAGTGGATCCAGCAGTTGAGCAACCGGCTGCTGACGACGACGGACCTACGCCAGTTTCTGGAGAACGTGCTCACAGCGCTGTGTGACCTGTTGCGGGTGAAGACGGCCTTCGTGGTTGTCATAGACGGTGGTGTGCCCTACCTAGAGGTCGTGTGTGGGCCGTTGGAGCCAGGTGCTACGGATGACATGCCGCCGGAGGCGTGGCAACTATCTGACGAGGCTGAACTGTCGAGGGAGCGACACATTCAACGACACGAGGGCTTGTTTGTGTGGAATGGCTACTGGTTGGCCCCTCTGCGCACCGAAGGTCAGGACGTCGTCATTGGTGTGGTGGGCATAGCCGCGCGTGCGCCCGAGCCGGACCTGAGCTCGGAGGAACGGGCAGGGGTAGAGACGTTGCTCGCGCAGGCAGCAGCGGCGCTGGAAGACCGTCAACTTCAACAGGGTATCTTCAGCGTGCTGGAACGGATGATCCCAGAGATTGAGGACATTCAGCGCCGCCGTGGAGTATTGCACTACGTTGGGGAACAGGCGTTCTCTGGGTTCGGTTTGGTAGAGGCCATCGAGTTTCGGCAGTGGGTCAGAGATGCGCTTGGACATTACTGGGGTGGTCCCAAATTGACCACGAGCCCGCTCCTGTCTTTGTGCGTGGTCGAACGTGTGGCCCGGGAGCGCGAGGGCAGTGCAATGAAGGGACTGCGGACTGTGCTCAGGCAGGCGATTGAGCGCCTGCGTCCCGATGGGCAACGTCAGATGACAGCACCGGAGTGGGTTCTGTATAACATCCTCGAACTTAAGTTTCTCCAGGGGCGCAAGGTGCGCGAGATCGCACGGCGGTTGGCGATGAGTGAATCGGACCTGTATCGCAAGCAGCGCATGGCGATTGAAGCAGTGGCCCAGATGTTGGCAGAGATGGAACGGGAGGAGTTGAGCAATCAGAAGGCCAATTCTGAATCGGTTGATGTTTGACAAGGTGTTGGCACCGCCATATAATCAGTATACGTGTGGTGCGCGAGAATGAGAGGCGGAAGAACGATGGGGCAGACAGGGGAATGGATTCCTGGGGATACGCCGCCGGATGAGGGATACTGGAGAGCACTGTTGCGCGATGGGGAGAACGGGAGTGCGGCTCCTGTCGCCGCTCAGGTGGACCCGTGGGGTAACGAACTCCTCGGTGCTGCTGGGAGGGCGGCGCCGGTGGAGATGATGGTCGTCGAGGACCTGTGGAGAGATGCTCGCGAGGCGATGGAGAAGGGAGAGATGCTTGAGTTGCCGGTGATAGGGTGCAATCGCGGAGGAGTGTTGGTCGGGTGGAATGGCCTGCGTGGTTTTGTCCCTGCCTCTCACCTGGTAGATCTCTCACCCTCTCTGGTTGGGGGTGAGCGGTATGACTGGTTGCGACGCCTCGTTGGGACACGGTTGCGCCTGAAGATCATCGAGCTGGACTCGGAACAGCGCCGGTTTGTCCTTTCCGAGCGGGCTACCTGCCTCGACGAGAGCCAGCGCCAGGAATTGCTGAACAAACTCTGCCCAGGTGATATATGTCAGGGCCACGTGACCAACCTCTGTTCCTTTGGGGTGTTCGTCGATCTGGGCGGACTGGAGGGGTTGGTGCATATCTCGGAACTTTCGTGGGGGCGGGTGGACCGTCCGGGCGACGTACTTGAGCTAGGCCAGTCTGTGGAGGTGTATGTCCTCGATGTAGACCGTGGACGTGGACGTGTGGGTCTGAGCATCAAGCGTTTGCAGCCCGATCCCTGGCAGTTGGCCGATGAGCGTTACCAGGTCGATCAGGTTATTGAGGGTGTCGTCACGCACGTGGTTGATTTCGGGGCGTTTGTGCGGGTGGAAGAGGGGCTGGAGGGGTTGATTCACGTCTCGGAACTGGCGGAGGGGAATTTTCTACACCCCCGCAATGTGGTACAGGAAGGCGACGTTGTGACCGCTCGCATCCTCAGCCTTGATAGCCAGCAGCGGCGGATGGGGTTGAGTCTTCGGCGGGCCAAGGAGTCTGTTTCCTCGGACACTTGGGTTGCTGGTGAGAACTGAAGTCGTTACTACTGATGACCAAGCGGAGCAGGAAGAAGCCAAAGACCCGTTTTAACTGGCGGGCGAGCCTGACCGATCCACTGTTGCAGCAGATTCTGTCCCTGGTTGTTATCGCCTTGGGTGTGATCACGCTGTTGGCGCTGTTCCAGGTGACGACGGGACGCTGGCTGGATGCCTGGGTAGACCTGTTGCAGTACTGGTTGGGTTGGGGAGTCTTCCCAGCCGTCGTGGCCATCCTTCTGGCTGGGCTGCTGTGGTTGCAGCACCACCTGGACCGTCCAGTGAAGTGGCGGTGGAGACCCATCGTCGGCGCGGAACTGGCGTTCTTCAGTTTGTTGGCATTGACCCATGCCATTGCTGGACGGGGTGACCCATGGGGGTTGGTAGAGGAGGATTGGGGCGGAGGGCTGATTGGCTGGGCGATATCCATTATGCTCTTGACCTACCTGGGCTGGCCAGCGACTGTGCTCATCCTTTTGGTGCTGCTGGCCTTAGGCCTGGGCCTGACCTTCGACATAACCTTCGCCGACGTCAAACGGACCGCAGGTGTGGTGTGGGGGATGCTTGCCGGTCGGGCGAAGCGCCGTCCGGCCAGGCCTGCTGTACGGCGTGAGCAACCGCGCCCATCGCAGCCCGCGCATGCCCGGCCCACTTCACGTCGGGAACCTGCCCCGCGAAAGGCTGCCCTACCGGTCCAGGCACGTCCGTCCAGGAAATCCAGTCGTGCTGAGTCGCCCCCGGCCGATGCCGAGCCTCAGGTTGCGCCAGCGGTTGCTGCTCCCTCTCGCCGGCGCCGGCGCAAACTCGCTCGTCCCCCGCTCGATCTGTTGAACGAGTCCGAGGGGCCAGCCCTGACTGATAAGGAGATTCGCGAGAAGTCGCAGATTATTGAGGAAACGTTGAAGCAGTTCGGCCTCCCAGTGGAGGTCACTGAAGTGCGCGTGGGCCCCACAGTCACCCAGTTCGGTGTCTCGCCGGGCTTCGTGGAACGCTCCGGGACTGGCGGTCGGAAGGTGCGGGTGGGCCAGATTAGCGCGCTGGCGGATGACCTGGCGCTGGCACTGGCGGCTTCCCGTCTGCGTGTCGAGGCTCCTGTACCCGGCCGTCCCATCGTCGGTATTGAGGTGCCTAATAGCGAGGTCCAACTGGTGGGTGTGCGCGAGGTGATGGAGACAGGGGCGTTTCGCAAACTCGATTCGCCGCTGGCTTTTGCCCTGGGACAGGACGTGGCAGGCGAGCCGGTCGTGGCCGACCTGTCCACGATGCCGCATCTGTTGATCGCCGGCACCACTGGATCGGGGAAATCGGTCTGCATCAAGGCCATCACTACCTGTCTGATCTACAACAACACACCCGATGAACTGCGCTTGGTCATGATTGATCCCAAGATGGTGGAATTGGTGCGTTTCAATGGGCTGCCACACCTCTACGGTCGGGTGGAGGTGGACCTGGAGCGAGTAGTCAGGGTGCTGCGTTGGGTTGCGTTGGAGATGGACGATCGCTACAAGCACTTCGCTGCTGTCACCGCACGCAATCTCGACGATTATAACCGCGTGATGAAGCGAGAAGGGGAGCCACCCCTCCCACACATCGTCGTGCTGGTGGACGAATTGGCCGACTTGATGATGCTGGCCCCTGATGAGGTCGAGCGCATCATCTGTCGCATCGCTCAGATGGCCCGTGCCACTGGCATCCACCTGGTTGTGGCGACCCAGCGACCGAGCGTGGACGTGGTTACAGGGCTGATCAAGGCCAACTTCCCGGCCCGTATTTCCTTCGCCACCGTCAGCCAGGTTGATTCGCGGGTGATCCTTGATACACTGGGGGCTGAGACGCTCTTGGGCAGGGGGGATATGCTCTACCTGGCGGCTGACGCGGGCTACCCGGTGCGCGTGCAGGGTTGCTTTGTCTCGGAAGAGGAAGTGGAGCGTTTGGTGGACTTCTGGCGCGAGCAGGTGGGCCCGGTCGAGGCGGAGGCTCCCTGGGAGCGGATGATGCGGCCGGGAGAGAGCGGTCGGGTCGAGGAGGATATGGACGATGGACTGTTGCAGAAGGCGATTGCGTTGGTGCGCAGTACCGACAGTGCTTCAGCCTCGCTTCTGCAGCGACGGTTGCGCATCGGCCACCCACGCGCGGCGCGGTTGATGCAAGAGATGGAAGAAATAGGTATCATCGGCCCTCCTGAGGCGGCCGGGCGCACGCGCCGCGTGATCATTGGGGACGATGAGGAGTATGGCTGAGCGGCGTGCAAACGTGTGGTTGGCAGCCTGGCGACGGGCCGTACTGGACCGTCTGCCACGCAATCGTGAAGATGCCCCGTGGCTGTGGATCCTGGCGGCCCAGGCCGAGGCCGACCTTTCCCTGGCCCGCCGGATGGCCATTGTCGAGGTTCTGAGGGATGGCCGTCCGCATCCTGCCCCCGACCTGCAGGCGGCGGTCGAGGATCGCCTGGGGGAGGGCTGTTTCGGCGCACAGGTGGAGCAGACATTGGAGGCGGACATCACCTCCCTGCGTGCCTGGTCGATTCGCATCGGTTGCAGCGACACGCCGGGGGTGGGGGGCTACTATCTGAAGGATCCGATAGTGAAGGCTATGGACAAGCCGGGCTATGAGGAGCACCCTAATCCGATGCAGGCCCAGATCTACCGCTCGATGGGCGACGCCCGCAAGATGCGTAGCATGTTCGAGATGTTCGAATTCGCCCTCCATCAGGTTGGCATCGGGACTCGTTTGCGCCACCCCGACTGGGACGACGAGCAAGTTGAGGCCGAGGTTCGCCGGCTGGTGACGGGGATTGAGCCTACGATGGGGTAACAGCAGTTATGGCGGATGTGCAACTCGAACAGAACCGGGTGTTCGGGGGTGTGGGAAGATGAGCAAATGGTTGAAAGTGGCGTTTCTGACGGCCCTGCTGATGGGAGCGGGGTACTTCTTTGGGACGGTCTGCGAGCAGATCGGCCGGGCCTATGAGTTGGTACTTGCCCCCTCCAGGGAATTCCTGCCTCTGTTGTTGTGGTTCCTGCTGGCTCTGGGCGCTGTAGCCCTGACCGCCGGCCTGGTGGCTGCGTTGCTGCGGCCCGTGTGGGTGGGGATCATCGCCTTTGCCCTCTCCGGGCTGACCACGCTTCTGGGCTGGCAGGTGACAGTGGCCAGCACCATACTGGTCCTGGTGTACCTTTTGGCTGCCTCCCTTTATGTCATGGGCGTGGCCAGGGAGATGAATGAGCGGATCAGGTTCTCCGTGCGGTCCATCGGCGCGGGCCAGGGCATGTTGCTGACGGCCCTTGTCCTTGTGGCCTGTGGCAGCCTGTACCTCGGCTACGCGGCGTACATCGAACGGGAAGGATTCTCCGTACCCGAGTCCTACATCGAGATGTATATGGAGCAGATGGAGAAGCGAATCGAGGCCCGGGTGCCAGCGGAGGAGCGCCAGGAGGCGCTGGCTGAATTCAGAGAGGAATTCCGGCGCAGCGTAGACGATTTTTTTGAGCAAACAGTGAAGCCCTATGAGCGGTACATCCCGTTGGTCTTGGCTGTCGGCTTGTTTACGCCCCTGGTGACTATCACTCGCCTGCTGTCCTGGGTGCCGACTACAGTCCTCAGCGTTGTCTTCCCCCTGTTGGCGGCGCTGGGCATAACAAACGTGGTTAGCGAGACGCGGGAAGTGCAGAGGCTGGTCATTAGTTGAGTTTTCCCGGCCTAATAGCGAAACGCGCACGTCGCCTGGTTGGAGTGATGAGGTGAGAGAGTGACAGTGCTGATCGGTACCAGCGGTTTCAGTTACAAGGATTGGGTCGGACCGGTGTACCCCGAAGACCTGCCCAAGCAGGAGTGGCTCGCTTTCTACGCTAGTGAGTTCCCCACCTGCGAACTGAACTTCAGTTACTACCGCATCCCGGACGCCCGCACGTTGGACCGGATGGCAACCAAGGTCCCCGAAGGGTTTCTCTTCTCGGTCAAGGCTTTCCGGGGCATCACCCACGAGCGGGAGGAGCCGGAGCCTCAGATGGCGCAGTTCATGGCGGCGCTGGCACCGCTGATAGATGCGGAGAAGTTCGCCTGTGTGTTGATCCAGTTCCCCTACTCCTTCCACGCCAACCGGACCAACCGAGACTATCTCAAGCGAGTGCGTGAAGGATTCGGCTACCTGCCCGCCGTGGTCGAGTTTCGCTCCCACGATTGGATCAGCGAGCGCACCTTCGACGAACTACGTGCGCTCAACCTGGGCTTCTGCTGTGTGGATCAGCCACGTTTTAAGAACCTGGTGCCGCCGGTAGCGGTCGCCACCGGCCCTGTGGCCTACGTGCGGTTTCATGGGAGAAACCGGCAAAAATGGTGGAAGCACGACGAAGCGTGGGAGCGGTATGACTACACCTACAGCGACGAGGAACTGGTGGAGTGGGTGGACAAGATCGGGCAGTTGGACGAGGAAGCGCCGTTGACGCTGGTTTATATGAACAACCACTGGCAGGGCCAGGCAGTGGGCACGGCGCGACAGTTGGGAATGTTGATGGAGGGAACGGGCTGATGGGCGAGACGGTGCGCGTCAAGTGGGTCGAGAAGCGGCAGTTTGTCGGCACCGATGGCAGCAAGCACTCCGTCGTGATGTCTTCACAGGACGCGGGGAACGGCACCGGGATGAGCCCATCCCAGTTGCTGCTGGTGGCGCTGGGGGGCTGCACCTCCTACGACGTGGTGGATATCCTGGAGAAGAAGCGCCAGCAACTGACCGGATTGGAGGTCATCATCACTGGCGAGCAGGAGCCGGACCCGCCCTGGACCTATCGTAAGATCCACGTCCAGTACGTGGTGCGGGGCAAGGGGCTGCGCGAGAAGGCGGTGCGCGACGCGATCGAACTTTCTGAGCAGAAGTACTGTTCCGTTGGCGCGACGGTGCGCGGCGCGGCCGAGGTAACATACGACTACACCATCGTCGAGGAGGATTGACCGGCTGTGGGGGGCGCGATAACCGCGCCCCTACGATACGGTGGCATTGTACCCTGGGCGCGGCAACCGCGTCTCTACAACACCAGCATCGCGTCGCCGAAACTATAGAAGCGGTAGCGGAGCCGGATCGCCTCGTCGTAGGCGCGGTCCAGCAGTCCCTTGTCCGCGAAGGCCGCCACCAGCATTAACAGCGTCGAGCGGGGCAGGTGGAAGTTGGTGATCAGCACGTCCACGGCGCGAAACTGGTAGCCGGGGTAGATGAACAGGTCGGTTGCCCCGTTAAAAGGTTGCACGCTTTGGGCTTCGACCGTCGCTGTCTCCAGCACCCGCACGCTCGTCGTCCCCACTGCTACTACGCGACGCTCCTCCAGTTTGGCTCGATTCACCTGTTCGGCCACCTCTGGTCTCAGCGAGCAGTACTCGGTGTGCATGCGGTGGTCTTCGATGCGCTCCTCGCTCACCGGGCGGAAGGTGTCCAGGCCAATGTGCAGGGTGACGAAGGTGGACTGAATCCCCGCCTCCCGCAGCCGGCGCAGGAGTTCGGGCGTGAAGTGAAGACCAGCGGTAGACGCTGCCGCCGAGCCGGGCGTGTGTGCGTAGACCGTCTGGTAGCGTTCGGCATCTGCCAGCGAGGTGTGGATGTAGGGAGGTAATGGCGTGGCACCTACCTGCTCTGCCAACGGCAGCACCGGCCGGTCGAAGGCGAGCAACCGCATCCCGCGCTCCCCCTCCTCGACCACTTTGGCCTCCGCGCCGACAGGCTGACCGTCGGGGCCGTGGAGCAGTTTCAGGCGTGTGCCCACCCGGACACGTCTGCCCCTGACCAGCGTCTCCCACGTGTCGCCGGTGCGCTGCCGCAGCAGCAGTATCTCCGCCTTCCCGCCGGTCGGTTTGCGGGCAAAGAGCCGGGCTGGGATAACCCGGCTCTCGTTGTGCACCAGCAGGTCGCCCAGGCGCAAGAGTTCCGGGAGATCACGGAAGTGATGATGGGTGATCTCTCCGGTGCGCCGGTCCACCACCATCAAGCGGGAAGCGTCGCGGGGCTTGATGGGGGTCTGGGCGATCAGTTCGGGCGGGAGTTCGTAGTCGAACTCAGTGGTCTTCACTCTATACTTTCTACGCCCTCCTTCACGGGCCCGGCGATTTCTTCTTTCACCGTTTCCTCAGCGGCGGTGGCAGATACGGCCTGCCATACGGCGACGATGAGGCAGACGATGGCGATCAGGTTGAGGGCGCCGCAGCAGCAGCCGAGACCGCCCATCGCCCAAGTCACTCTTCCGGCGACCATTTGTCGGATGATGAGTCTATCGAGAAAGGCAGAGCGCATAATCGCTCCGATGTCCTGGATAAACAACAGTCCGAAGGCGACTGTTGCCAGGATGGCCGGGGTGCCTTTGACCTTGAGCAGCAGGATGATCGCCACGACGAGACCTGCCAGGTGCGCGATTGTGAAAACTGCGAGGGTTACGTAGTTTAGAGCCATTTTTTGGATACCCCTTTCCAGTCTCATTGATGAGCGATTTAGCAGATGTGTGATGGTGCTCAGCAGAACTGTTACCCAAATTGACATCTGGGCTCGCGATGGTACTTCCCGATTACGATTTTACACACAATGTCTGCTTTAGGCAAATCGCGCATTGACTTCTGTGCCAGGTTGCGCTATACTGAAGATGCAACGGGCAAACAGAAATGCCTCGCGGCTGCTCCAGAGCCAGGAAACGGTCACGGCGGCGGGCCCCGTCAAGGCAGCGGACATCGTAGCACAAGGCCCGCCCACTGTTAGGCTGGGGGCGGGCTGTTCGTTTCAGGCAGAGCCTGTCAATCGAGTTGAAATTATCTGCCAAACGGGATATACTATGGGTGAGAGATGTGCAGACACTGATCATCATTGTAGGGAGGTGCACTTATGCGAGATTGACTGACAACTGATTGGGAAAACTGTTCTGTCTTTGACCCCCGCCTGGGGCGTAGTGCAAGAGTATCTCTCTTGAATATCAGCGAGGATAAGGAGGTCTAACCGTGTCCAAGAAAGCGTTGCTTGTGGGGATCAACAACTTCACGCGGCCCAAGTGGCGGCTGCGTGGCTGTGTCAACGATACGATTGCGATGCAGGGGTTCCTGACAACCTACTTCGGGTTCCAGGACGAGGACATCAAGGTCATGCACGATGGCGATGCCAGCGTCCAGGGCATCCGCGACGGCCTGGCCTGGCTCCTGAGCGAGTACGACGGCGGCGGCGACGTCCGCGTCTTTCACTTCTCCAGCCACGGGACCCAGGTTGATGACCAAAGCGGGGACGAGTGGGAGTGCCTCGATGAGGTCATCGTGCCCTACGACCACGACTGGGGCAACCCGTTTCGGGATGATGACCTGAAGGAGATCTTCGACACCATCCCCGAGGAAGTCAATTTTACCTTCATCGCCGATTGCTGCCACAGCGGATCGATTCAGAGGATTCTCCTCGACAGCGGCGTTGAGTTCGAACCCCGCTATCTGACCCCGCCGCCGGAGGTCACGGATCGTATCGCAGACTTGCGGGCCAACCGGGACGCCAAGGTCGATGAGTATATTGCCCAGCAGTTGACAGAGATGCTGCAAGGCGTTCCGCCGGACCAATGGGCGGAGAAGATCAAGGAGTATATCGCGCTTCTTCTGAGCCGCTTCCGGGAGAACAGGTATGATGTCGTTCACAGCGAGCGGCACGTTTTGTTGGCCGCCTGCGAAGATCGCCAGACGGCGGCGGATGCCTATATTGAGGGTGACTACCGGGGCGCCTTCACCTGGGCATTGGGCCAGGCTATCAAAGACGCCAATGGAAATCTGACGTATGCCGAACTCATCAAGCGTGCGGGCACCAACCTTCGGAACTATGCGCAGAAGCCACAACTCGAGTGTCCATCCGAGATGCGCAGGCTGAAGGTTTTCGCGCCGCTCACCTAGGGGGTAAGCAGCGGGCAGAATCGTCCGCTAAAACCTACTCCAGACCTTTAGGTTCTAAGCGGCGGGCGGTGGACGCAGCGACTGCTTGTTGCCTGCACCTGCTATTGGAGGGATGATTATGTCTGATGCCAGCAGTCTGCGAAAGGACAGGTTTCAATTCGGGAGCACGACGGTCGGGATCATCCAGGGCGACATTATGGCCCCAGGTGTGGACGTGGACGCCGTGGTCAGCACGGATGACAATCACTTGACCATGTCCAGTGGCGTAGCCCGTCTTCTGGCCAACGCGGCCGGACCCTACTATATGCGTGCAGCACAGGCTCAATGTCCAGTGAAGGCGGGGACAGCCGTGGTCACGAGAGCCTACCGGCTGCCGGAGCATGGCCTCAACGTGAAGTACGTTCTTCACGGGACTGTTGTGGACTATGATACCTACGATCTGCCGCTTGACCAGGTTGTGTATAAGACGACAGCCAATTGCCTTGCGAGGGCGGAGGAGTTGGGACTGAGTGGCATCCTGTTTCCAGCCTTCGCCACAGGCGCTTGCGGGTTGGCCATGGAGACGTGCGCACATCAGATGTGCAGCGCGATCAAGGTCTATCTGGCGCAAGAGCGTCCCATCAAGGCGGTCTATGTGGTTCTCTATCTACCTCAAGGTGCTGGGCGCGGAGACCATGCTCCTGCTGGGCACTCGCGGTATGTCGCCCGCAATCAGCGCTTCATCAGAGGGGCCAACCTGGTGCTGGGCGTTCCCTACAACCCAGTGTTGGGTATGCGCCAGAGCCGAGACTTCTACGGGCGTGACGGGGTGATACAGCGGCTTGAGGCGATCATCACCGGTGCGCAAGCCGGCAAGCGACATGCAGTGATCCTGGGAGGGTCGCGGATCGGCAAGTCGGCACTGCTGGATCATCTCCATAACCAGGCGAAACAGCCTGGTAGTCCGTTGAGCGAGGGGCGGTGTGTGTTCCAGGTGACCTTTGGCCGTGTTCACAAGAATACGCCAGCGTCATTTATCTACCGTAAGCTCTTGCTCGGGCTGCGCGAGAGCGAAGATGATGCCCAGGTTCTCAGGAAAATCAGACGCGCCTACGCCGACACGAGCATGGACCGCCACCGGTTTCTGAAGTTCCTGAAGGATCACTCAGACCACTATCCTGAGGTGGTATTCCTGATCGATCACCTGCCCCGGCTGTTGAAGATGGGCGCCGAAGATTTCTGGTGCGATCTCGACAGGTTGGAAGGGCGCGTGCGGTTCATCTTCACAGCGACGGATGGCGACCAGTATCAAGCACTGCGGGATCGGCTTGGCGACGGTTTCAAGTCCGAGCTCGAGGAGATAGGGCTGAAATGTGTTGAGGAGCCAGAGCGTCGGGCCTGGGTTGACGCGCTCTA
Organism: Anaerolineae bacterium; assembly: GCA_016783285.1. Next base: position 9,786 of record JADHWW010000131.1, on the reverse strand, counting down.
CCAGCGCTATCTTGACCGCACCGCCACCGATCCCGAGCACGATTTCATCGAGGAAGAGGCCGGGCGACACCCCTATCTGATCAGCCTGGTCTGTCACGCCCTCGTCGAAGCGCTAAAACGGGATGCGCTCATCAATCCAACTCATCCTGCGGAGTACAACCAGGGCACGCTGGCTCCCTATTTCCACGCCGCTCGTAATACCATCGCTGGACCTCGCCGAGCCTTCTTTGATCTGCTCGTGGGACCGTCACTTGGTGCAGAAGACCGGGGCGAGTTGCGGAGTCTGGCCGAAGCCGTTGTCATCGAAGAGGAAAGACAGTTGCTGTTACCCGGTCTTCGAAGAGGCGACCGCGACGCCATTGCGCGTCTGCAAGAGCTGCAAAGAGAGGAAGACCCCCGTCTGTTTCTGCACGATGAGAGGCTACGCCGGCTTGGGGCCCGGGGTTATCTCGTCGATACTGACAGCCCGGCCACGGCACAGTTTATGGCGGAGTCCTTCAAGACCTGGGTGGCAGAATACTTCGGGGTCGGTCGTTCCAGGGATGAGGATGACCAGCCCAGGGATGTGGTGATCAGCCTGCTTAGCCCGGAGCCACAGGTGATCAGCACCTTGTTCCGCGGCCGTGGCGCCAGAATCGTCACGGCCCAGAAGCGGCTTCTGGCGGAGGTCAAGACTGAGTTCATGGATAGCTTCGGCGACTACATCAGCCACCGGCTGCGCCCGGCCCGGTATCCTGCTTCTGACAGGTTCAAGGATTTAGAGCAGGTGGGGAACTATATCTTGACCCAGTTTGCGACCGGTACGATCAAGAGTTATCTCCAGAATCCCCCTCAGGGTTCCACCATCTTGTTGGTGGTTCAGGATGTATTGAAGGATATTCCATGGGAGCTCATGCTGGAGACGGCCTACACGGGTGAGATTCCCTTCCTGGTCGGACGCAGCATTGTCAGTCCGCAGCAGCCGAGCAACATCAACCCGCCTGTGCGTGGGGATGGCAAAATCAAGGCGCTGCTGATCGGCGACCCGACCGACGATCTGGATGAAGCCCGTGCTGAAGTGCAGCGTTTGGCCGACCTCCTGCGGAATGACGGGCGCTTCACGGTGGATGACGAAGACATTCTAATCGGCTCCGAGCGGTGCCAGCGAATACCGTTGCTCAATGCCCTGGGAAGCGGCGAGTATGGATTGATTCACTATTCCGGTCACAGCCGGTTCGATGGGTACCAAAGCGCCTGGCAACTCAAGGACGGCAAGAACATCACCACGGACATGTTGACGAACGGTTTGCAGATGGCGCCGCCGGCGCTCGTGTTCAGTTCGTCGTGCGAGAGCGCGGTTGGTGAAGAGCCAGGACGCATCAAATACGAAGATCAGACCTTTGACCTGCCCAGCGCTTTTCTACAGGCAGGTGTCGAAGCCTACGTCGGAACCTTATGGGCAGTCGAGTCCTCGGCGGCTCGCTGGTTCGTCGAAGAATTCTACAGCGTGTTTCTGAGCGGGGAACCTGATCTGTGTCTAGGGGAGTGTCTCCGACGCGCGAAGTGGGCCTGTAAGCAGCGGGGGGATGATATCAACTGGGTGTCCTTTATTCTGTACGGTGACCCGCACACCGGGCCAGATGATCTGTTTCCTGCGTTGGGCGAGCAAGATGGCTGAGCGTGGCAAACTCGCTCGCCTCTTGTACGTTGGGTAAGAAAATGGGAGGGGGCTATAGAATTGTCCTACAACATCTGCGCTGTCCGCGAGAATTTGTAGGACAAGATGCCATCTTGTCTTACGTTGGGTAAGGAAATGGGAGGGGCTATGGTTGACCCAGGAGATGACAAGGGATACGAAAGCCGCTTCTATGGCCCCGTCTCCGGTCCGGTGCATACTGGCAGCGGTGACATCTACTACCGCGTCACGCTGGGCGGTGGCGAGGAGGTGGAGTTCAACGCGACTCAGCTCGAGGTCACCTATTTCGACCTGATCCTCAACAAATCTCCCCACCTGGCCAATATCTCGACCCCGCTGGGCAGCCTGCCTATGGAGCGACTCTACGTGATGCCATACGTGGCTCCGGCTTCGTGGGTGGTGGGAGACCGGGGCGGCTCCAGGGGCCAGGCGGCGCCGGACATGCCGGTCGGTGGTGCAGAACCCGCCATGGAGGCTGTGCGCCGTTTGAAGCGAATGGTGATGTTCGGTGCTCCAGGCATCGGCAAGACGACGTTCTTGAAGTTTGTCACCCGCCAGATGGCTGCTGGCAAGGTGGAGAATAGTTTTCCCGTGTTCCTTTCGTTATACACCTATGCGACGGAGAGCGATGGGCGAGACTTACTGACCTTTGCTCTTGAAAATCGCTTCAGCATGTTGTACCAGGGCAAGGAACTTGAGGCGCTGGGCCGCCTATTGCGTCTTTGGCACCGCGAGGGCAAGTTGGTCTTCCTGCTGGATGGCCTGGATGAAGTGCCTGCCGCCAGGCGTGAACGCTTGCTGCGCCAAATCCAGTCGTTGCCCCGTTTCGTGTTGACGTCGCGGCCGGCAGGGCGGGTGGATGCCAACCAGGAACCGGATGGCACGCTGGACTTGCTGCCGCTCGACGACGGGGGTGTGGCGCGTTTTGTGCGCAAATGGGAGGAATGGCAGACAGATCGGTCGCCGAGCGATCAGTTCTCAGCCGCTGAACTGTTCGACTACATTCAAGGAGAGTCCAGACTGGTCGAGTTGGCTCGGGTGCCTCAATTGCTGAGTCTCATCTGTTCGCTCTGGGGCAAGGGCAGGATATATCGCTACTGCACGAAGGCGGATCTGTTGGCCGGAGCGGTGGACAAACTGATCGGTAAGGCGATGGGGCAGTCCAGGTTGCCGTCGGGGGAGTGGGAGCTTCTCCACCGGGACTTACGACGTTGCTTGGCACGATTGGCATTCGACATGCTGCGTGATGAACATGGGGCGAGGCTCACGCTCCCGACAAGCGAGGCACTCGACTTCTTTGAGGCGCTGAGTAACCGTGAGGTGGCTGGTCACCTCATGAGATTGGCCCGGCGAAGCGGGCTGCTCGTCCCTACGACGGGGCGCGCTGACGAGTTGACGTTTTGGCATCTCGTCTTCCAGGAATACCTGGCCGCCGAAGCACTGATCCAACAGGAAGATTTCGGAGGGGTGATCGACGCCGTCAAGCACCGTTCGGAGTTCGAGGAGTGTTTGCGGATGGCAAGCGCCTTGTTGAGCCACAGCCAGTTTAGCAATCTCTGGCCCAGGCTTCCGATCCTGGTGGAGAGGCTGCTCGCGGAGCGCGACACTGATATCTTCCGCTTGAATTGGCGCTTGGCCGCCTTGTGCCTGGCGGAAGTGGATGATCCCCGGCGACGCCTGGGACCGGTGGTGGACCGGTTGGAGGCCGGGCTGCTGGAGTGTGCGTCGGAGTGGTGGGCCCGGGACCGGTTTGCCGAAGCGATGGGGCGGTTGAGGACAGACGGCATGCGTGCTCGGCTGGTAGAGGCGTTGCAACACGAGGACGATTACGTTCGCTGGGCGGCATCAGAGGCACTTGGTCACATGGCCGATCCCAGGACTGTGGACGCCTTGCTGGCTCGATTGGATGTGGAGGATTGGCATGCTGTCCGAGATTCGCTGATAAAGGCGCTGGGACAGATCGGGGATCGTAGGGCTGTTCCAGTCCTGCTCCGCCTCATCGACGGGCTGACGCTGCACGCATTTTTTCAGGTACAGGCAGTAGGAGAGGCTTTAGGACGTATTGGGGATGTCGAGGCGCTTGAGTCCCTTCTGTCTCGACTGGAGACTGAGGATGAGGGGAACTACTGGCTGGTCGCGGAGGTGATCCTGAGTGCTATGCCGCACCTACCGGATGAGGCCGCGGCGGCGCTACAGAGGATGCTGGCCGAGCGTGGCCTCACTGTACAGTTTACGCCGGCCGATCGTTTCGCAGCGCCGGGGCCTACGCTCGAAGAGCTGAGGCAGGTCCTGGCCTCGGAGGATGCAGAAGCCCGCCAGAAGGCTGTCGTGGCACTGGGTCAGATGGGTGGCGAGTGGGCGTTCTGGAATCTTCTGGACGCGCTACTGGACGAGGATGACGATGTATGGCAAGCGGCTGGAGAGGCTCTGCGCGAGATGACGGATGAAGCGGCGGCGTTGGTACACGCAGTCGGAACGTTGGCTCACTACTTGGTTCAGGAGGAGGATCTAGAGGGAAGAAACATAGCCGCGGCTACGTTGATGCGGCTATGGATGTTGCGCTCGGAGCGAGACGAAATCGTTCGGAGGCGGGAGGCTATCATCGGGATGATCCGGGAGATGTCTGCGGAGGGGACGCTCGTGGCTCTCCTGGAGAACGAGAATGAGATCGTGCGGGGCGCGGCCGCCTGGCTGCTGGGACTGCTGGGTGGCGCGGCACATCTCGGAGGGCTCGTCAGGCTGCTGGACGACGAAGCATCGGAATTGCCCCGCTGGTCAGCCGCCTGGGCGTTGGGCTACCTGGAAAAGGATGGCGGCCGTGCGGCGCCAGCGCTGGTTGAACGCGCCCGCCAGGATGAAGTGCTGGAGGTTGTCGAGGCCGCCATCAAATCGCTCGGCATGTTAAAAGCGCCCGAAGCCGTACCGCTGTTGGTGGAGGCACTGCACTACGCTGATGCCGTTTTGCGACGAACTGCGGCCGAAAGCCTGGGGCAGATCGGGAAGCCTGATGCGGTGGGGCCATTGGTGGCGGCGCTGGATGATGATACTGCCGATGTGCGATTGGCGGTCATCCGGACCTTGGGGACTATTGGAAACGCCGGAGCAACCTCGCCTTTGATGGACCAGTTGAAGAAGGAAGAGGCGGAGATCCGTGCAGCCGCCGCATCGGCGCTGGGCCAAATCGGCAGCACGGAGGCCATCTCTGCGCTCGTTGAGATGTTGCGATTGGATGACGAGCCTCAGGTGCGTATCGCGGCCGCGGGGGCCTTGGGCCGGGTGGGGAAGGGGAATGCCGGGGCAGAAGGGATGCTGATCGAAAGCCTGACGGGCTCTGGTCCCGATCTCCGGCGGGCTGCGGCCGAAAGCCTGGGAGAGATTGGGAGCCGGGCTGCTATACCACAACTCGTCCACATGCTGGAGAACGACTCCGACGATTCCTGCCGGCGGGAGGCTGGCACGGCCTTGGCAAAGGTGGCCGATCTGGCCGCGATCCTGGGGCTCGTTGATCGCCTGGGGGATGGGCATGGCCTGGACCGTCTGGACCCCATCTGTATAGTGCTGCTGGACAGGGAGAGACGAGGCTGGCGGCGGGAAATCCTCAAGCGGTTGGCCGACAAGGAAGTATACGTCCGCATCGGGCGCCACCGGGATATGATTGAACTCAGAGGCGGGTGGGGCATGGTTAGGCGCGGCGTCGGCGCACCGGGCGATCAAATCGAGGACCCGGACGTTGATCCGGTCGAGCATTTCATTGATGATCTGCTGACGGACCCTTACCCAAATTCCCGCTGGGAGGCGGCGGATGCCTTGGAAGAGCTCAAGAGCGAGCGGGCGGTAGGGCCACTGATAGCCTCCTTGCTTGACCCGGACCCCTGGGTGTTCCTACGGGCTGCTGAAGCCCTGGACGGCCTGTATAGTGAGGAGGGGCTGACAGATCTGGTCGAGGCCCAGTGCGCGCAAGGGTTGGAGGTTCTACGAGAGCAAGGCCTGCTGCCGGATCTTATTGAGCGGTTGTTAGGCGAGGATGAGATCGCTTCAATGGTGGATGAGACGGCGGGGTGGGTGTTGGGGCGCGTGCAGGTGCTCTGTGATCTGATCGCTGCTTACGCCCAGGGCTACTCGGGGGCTCGATCTCCGCTGTGGACTATCAGCGACAGGCATAACTTGCGCGTGATGCCAGACGGCAGTGTGATCTTGCCCACCGGTCAGAGGGTGGTGTGCGAAGATGCCGTGTCGCGACTGACGCAGTGGTAGCAGCACGCCAGTAGGGCAATTTGGCAAATTGCCCCCGGGACAAGTTAACAACTTGTCCTACGACCCACTTGGAAGGAGGAGTGAGTATGGAAGACAAACTTACCATCTTCGTAAGTTCGATTATCGGTGAGTTTCTTGAAGAGCGAAAGGCGATCAAACAGGCCATCGAAGCGATCCCCCTCACCAAATCCTGGGTCTTCGAGCACACCCCCGCCTCCGCCGACAGGCTTGATGAGTCGTACCTGAGCAAGGTACGGGAGTGCGACGTCTTTGTCCTGCTTCTGGCCAAGAATATCTCGCACCCTGTGCGGCGGGAGTACGAGACGGCCCTGGCTGACGACAAACCCAGGCTTGTCTTCCTCAAGGACGTGGAGCGCACCTCGGAAGCCCAGGCATTCATTGACCAGATCGACGTCAAGTGGTCCAAGTTCAACACTACGGAGAAGATGCAACAGCAGGTGCAGGAAGCCGTGACGGATGAACTGATCAAGGGCTACCGCCGCTATCGGTTGAAAGCGACCGAGATGGACACGCTGGCGGACTTCATGGAGCGGCTGAGCGCTGCTACTGTGATGGGCGGCGACAACGTCAAGGCCACCGTCGGCAATGGGGCCGGGCAAGTGGCAGTGGGAAAGAACATCGTCCAGACAGGTGACATTACCTACGGCCCAAGCCACAAAACGGTCTTCCACGGCTCCGTCACGGGCCCGGTGCATACTGGCAGTGGGAACATCGTCATCAACCCCACCCAGGACCTGGAGACCATCTTCGCACAACTCCGCACCCTGGTCGCCACGCAGTCCCAGTTGCCGCTGGCGGAGCGAGAGGAGATTACGGCCGGGCTGTCGGAGCTTGGAACCGAGCTTGCCCAGGCCGAGCCAGACCTGGGCAAGATTCAGCGGCTCAAGAAGTTCCTGGTGGAGAAGGGGCCCTGGTTGGCCGCTGGGGTTAACACGCTCTTCACCAACCCATCAGTGGTGGAGATAGTGAAGCAGGCGGCGCAGAGGCTGTTGGGAGGGTAGTCGGCGTGTGGCTCTCCACTGGTCAGGAAAGATGGACGCGTTGTGGGTGTGCTCGTCGCTGGTAACGGCCGTAGTTACGCGCTCACCTCGCTGCGGTTGAGGGAGATGCTGGCTCGGGCTGGATTGTTACCCAATGGCTAAGGGAGTCTACTATGACAAGCACTTTGCAGACCTGTATTTCATTCGCCTTTCTGGTCGTAAACGTGATCATCTTGTTGCTGATCTTGAGGCTAAATCAACAAACCGGCCCCGATTCCAGCCAGCGGGACCTGCCAGCGAATGATGAGTTCGTAGTGGTGACTTCAGTCGCTTTTCCCGCCCCAACAACGACTGAAGTTGTTACTACAAACCGTCAAAACCTCCGTGGTGGACTGCTGGATGCATCTGACATCCTCGGCTGGGAGTTTGAGTATGCTCGTATCACAGCCAGCGAGGCGATGCGGGATCGGCACACTATGGTCAACTTCTACCTGTTAGCCGTGGGTGTAGTGGCTTCGGGCATCGTCACTGTGCTGGGGTGGGACACTGACCTCCCGAAAGCGATCGGAACCGTGCTCCTGTGGCTGGTGTGCGGGATCGGGTGGCTCTATTTCTTGAAGGTCATTCGCCTGCGCCAGGCGTGGGTTGACAGCGCCAAGACGATGAATCGGATCAAGGAATTCTGCATCCAGCATGCGAAAGAGTTTGACGCTGATGTACTGCGCACCGCCTTCCGTTGGCAGGCTCACACACTGCCTGCTCCGCATAAGCCGTGGACTGTGTTTTTTTATTCGGCCATACTGATCGGTTTCCTGGACAGCGTGGCGTACGTGGCGGGGGGAGCGTTGTTGGATCTGAATGTCATACGGTCTTCTCCCCTGTTCGTTCTGGGGTCATTGGTGCTGTTCGGGTTGGTCTTTTTTGCCTTTCACGTATGGCTGTATTCCGCCTTCCTGAAACCCGGGCCATCGAAGAAGGAAACTCGCGACGACTGAAGTCGTTACTACAAGCGATCAAGACCGAAGGAGATACTATGTCCTCAGAACCGTCTCAGCCCGGCGATGCCAGACCGTGGGTAAAGGTGCTCGATCTGGTCGAGGATTATGCATTCGGGAAGTTATTTCAAGTCATCCGTGCGACGCTCCAGTATCGGCGCTTTGACGGCCGGATGAGCGATCCTGTCACGCGCATCAACTTCGAGCGCGGTGATTCCGTGGGCGTGCTGCTGTACGATCCTCGGGACGATGCTGTGGTCCTGGTATGCCAGTTTCGCTATCCCATCTACGCTGGCCTCGACCCCGATGAGCGCGCTGGCGATGGCGCCAAGCAGGCGTGGCTTGTGGAAATCGTGGCCGGTGTCAAGGAAGTTGATCGGACGGTCAAGGAAGTGGCCAACAAGGAGTTGCTGGAGGAGGCCGGCTACGAGGTCAAAGGCGAACTGCAACCGATCACCACGATCTATCCCAGCCCTGGCGGCTCCTCGGAGCACATTCATCTGTTTCTGGGCCAGGTGGATCATCGCCAACACGCTGGCAAGGGCGGGGGTGTCGTGGCAGAGGGAGAGGACACTCAGGTCGTGGTTCTTCCCTTCGGCGAGGCCATGGACATGGTAGCACGCGGCGAGATCCGTGATGCCAAGACGATCATCGCGCTGCAGCACCTGGCATTGCACAGGACCGGGTGATCTTCCCGTTGGACGAACAGCCCCCCCAATTCACAGAACGCAACTACTCAGCCCGGCAGTCGTTACACAGAGTTACACGGAGAAGACACAGAGAACCACAGAGAGAGATAGGGAGATAGCCCGTCGTTGAAGCCTTGACTCTCAGACTCTGGTCACCGCGTGGGGTTACCGTAGGGTCGGCGTAGGGTCGGCGTCAAGTCCTGTGAGGCAAAGCGTGGTATACTATATGCAGAGTTAGGGACGGTTTCTCTTCTTCTCCTCCTTTTGGTGAGGGCCGGGGTGTTGTGACCCCCGGCTCTCCGCAATTATATATGCAGAGCAGGGCCAGTGGGCACGCCCCACTGGCCCTTTTTGTGTGCTGGAGAAGCGTCTACCCCCTCGACGCTCGCAAAAAAGGTGGCTCGTGAGCCCGCTCCGAACGATTCCAGGGGGCTCGAGTGATCCAGAAGGGACAGCAATCAGACTGCGCCGCGTACCGTCTCGAAGAACGCTCTGTAGACCGGCCCTCTGGGGTTGTCGTGTGTGTCCACGATACCTGAACCGGCCATTTTGTTCGACCATCCGAACCAGATCACCACCGGCACCCGTTCCCGGTAGTGTTGCTCCACCTCGGCGTAGACTCCGCTCAGGTACTCCGCAATGTCCTCCCAGTGGAAACTGCTGTCGTCCGCCAGGCTCCAGTCTATCGGAACTCCGATCTCGGTGATCCATATCGGGATGCCGGGCAGCCCTTGTGTGGCCACTCTCAGGTAGTCGCGCAGCATGCCGAAATTGCTGAGGGGCAACTGCGCGCCCTCGACTACGTATTGCCCGTAGGGATGCATCCCCACCGCGTCAACGGGCCACTCGCCGTGCATCGCCGCGCGCGTCTGCTGGATGTAGTCCACGTTTGCTTGCGCACCTCTGCACACACCGCCGAATACCACCAGTGCTTCGGGGTCCACTTCTTTGATCGCCCGCCCTGCCCCGAGCAGGATGGGGGCATAGATCTCCGGCGTCACGTGGATGGAAGTGCCCGCGCCGTGCGGGTTGTCCCCCTCGTTCCAGATCTGATAGGCGGCCACCCGGCCCCTGAAGTGCTGCGCTACCCCCTGCACGTAGCCGGCGAAATCTCGCGCGTACCTGGGCCAGTCACCGTGGTCCCACGGGCCGTGTCCCCAGAAGGATTCCCA
>JADHWW010000029.1 GCA_016783285.1 Anaerolineae bacterium | reverse complement strand
CCCCATCCCCCAATCGCGCCTGGCCAAGACAACCGAGGAAGCGATAGAGATTGCGGAAGATATCGGCTATCCAGTCGTGCTCAAGATCGCCTCTCCCGACATCCTGCACAAGACGGACGTGGGCGGCGTCAAACTGAACTTGCGCTCACCTGGCGACGTGCGGGATGCCTTCGACCTCATCGTCTACCGGGCCGGGCGGTACGTGCCCGGGGCGCGCATCTGGGGCTGCCTGGTGCAGCAGATGGTGCCGGGCGGGCGAGAGGTGCTGGTGGGGATGAGCCGTGATCCGCAATTCGGGCCGTTGGTCGGCTTTGGACTGGGCGGCATTTACGTGGAAGCGCTGAAGGACATTGCTTTCCGCATCGCCCCCTTCGGCCGCCAGGAGGCCGAGGAGATGATGCGCGAGATTCGCTCCTACCCCTTGCTGGAGGGCGTCCGGGGCGAGCCGCCGGCCGACCACGAGGCGATGGTGGACGCGCTTCTACGGGTGAGCCAATTGGTGACGGATTTCCCCGAGATCGTGGAATTGGACATTAACCCGCTGATAGTCTTTGACGAGGGACGCGGGGCGATAGCAATTGACATGCGGCTGGTGCTGGGTTGAATAAGGAGGAAACGATGAAAGCATTATATGTCACATCCCTACACACTTTTAGCGGCAAGACGGCGCTCTGCCTGGGATTAGGCAGGCGCTTGCAGGCCGATGGCTACGAGGTCGGCTATCTCAAGCCGCTGAGCACGCAACCGTGGCAGGTCGGCGGCCGGGTGGCGGACGAAGATGCGGACTTCGTGCGGCGGACACTTGGGCTGTCCGAAGACCCGTGTGACCTGGTTGGCGTCGTGCTGACCCAGAAGTTGTTGATGCAGGAACTCACAGGTGAAGCGCCCCCTGATCTGCTGGCCCAGGTCAAGGCGGCCTTTGAGCGCGTGAGCGCAGGCAAGGACGTCGTGCTGCTGGAAGGCGGGGCATCGGCGAGGGAAGGGTTCAGCGTGGGATTGGGTACGCCGGTCGTGGCGGAAGCGCTGGACGTGCCCGCGCTGGCTGTGACGTATTTCTACGACCGGATGTCGCTGCTGGACGACTGCCTGGTCGCCAAACTGCGGCTAGGCGAGCGGCTGCTGGGGGTGATGGTCAACAAAGTGCCCGACGAGGAGATGGACTTTGTCGTCAACGTCGCCCACCCCTACCTGGAGTCGCGTGACATTCCGCTGCTGGGCGCGCTGCCCCTGCGCCAGCAGTTGCAGGCCATCAGCGTGGGAGAACTGGCCGACGTGTTGCAAGGCGAGTTCCTGGCCCTGCCGGAGAAGAGGGACGAACTGATCGAGCATCTGGTGGTTGGGGCGATGAGCGTGGAGCAAGCCCTACCCCGCATACGGCGCATACCCGGCACCAAAGCAGTCATCACCGGCGGCGACCGGGCCGACATGCAACTGGTGGCACTGGAGACAGCGGTCAAATGCCTGGTTCTGACCGGCCACCTGCGGCCTATGCCAGAGGTGCTGCGTCGCGCCGAGGAAGCCAGTGTGCCGGTGCTCCTCGTGCGTGGGAATACGATGGAGACGGTGGAGGCCATCGAGCGCGTCTTTGGCAAGACGCGGTTGGGGCAGCGGGCTAAACTGGAGCAGTTCGAGGCTTTGCTGGTCGAGCACTTTGACTTTGAGCGGTTGTACGAGGGGATGGGGTTGGGAGAGTAGCGCGAAAGATCTTTTATGCTGAGACCACCTTACAGTTTTCTCGATTGGTCGGGCGACATCGGTTTCAACTTTGATAACCCAACCACGTCATCGTCCAAAATAAAACCGCCTCGGCTATCCAGGGTGTAATCCCTGGCTCGCTCCCGAACCGGCCTTGCTGAGCAAGGCACAGGGAACTCTTTCACCGAGGGGAAACGTTGATCGCTTCAGCCTGAGCCGAAGGTCCGTTTTTTTGTTGCTTTTATTATACTCCAGATGGCAATAAAGTCAAGCCCTCTTTGTCTTGTGAAACTCCGGACTGCAAAGACACCTGGGCAACGAGGAAGACCATTGAGATGAAAGCAAACCACTGCTTCATGCAGAAGCAAAAATCAGTGAGGATGAACAATGACTGAGATTGAATTCATCATCGCCCGCGAGATCCTGGACTCGCGGGGAAATTCTACCATCGAGGTAGAAGTAGCCCTGATGGGAGGGGCCTGGGGACGAGCCGCCGTGCCCTCCGGGGCTTCCACCGGCGTTCACCAGGTGTCGGAATTGGGGTGATAGCGAGCATAGAATGGGAGAAGTGGTTGATATGACTCGAGTCGCTCAAGTTGCTGAAAAAGGGGTTCTGCCGGCGCTGCTGCGACAAAAGCTCGCTGTGGCGCCGCGCCATTACCTGGTCACAGACACTCACGCTTCATTTCAGCACCATCGTTGGCTTTTCCCCGCACCGGGGGTCGTGGCGCTGCGGATATACCCGGACGATTCGTCCTGGTGGCAGAAGCACCTGGCTGTGGCAGGAGTGCACGCTTCGACGGAACCCCCCGGCCGGAAAGAAGTGATCGGCAAAGGTTTCGTCGTCGTTCTGAGATCGGATCTGACTCCCTCCTTACACGCCCGCAGGCAAATCGTCCAGGGCGTGAGCTACGAGTCTGCCGAGGACTCGTGTTTGAATTTGCTGGCCCAGGCCAGGGGCGAGAGTGCTTATGCTGAAGTCGCAGCGATCCTGGTGGCCGGGCGGGAGACGTTGGATTGGGTCTACCTGGTTGAGCAGACGACGACTACCGGACAGGCGGTGGCGTTGGGGATTCTGGCCGAGATCGTTAATCGCGAGGCGGGCCGCGAATTGATCCCGCAGACGGTGATTGAGCAGTTGCGAGAACGGACGTCCCATCATCCGATCGGCACTTTTCCCCCTCATCCTCCGCGGCGTTGGCTCCGGCGGCGAGCAATCAAAGGCGCGGATTCTGGCTCCTATCCGAGGAGCAGCGCACGCTGGGGAACGCAGGTGTTCTTGCCCCGCCACGTGGTGGGCAAGGTGGTATTTGACCTGCGCCCACGTTGGGCTTCTGGCTAACTTTATGGAACAGATACTGCTGCAAGAACTAGAGCATATCCTGGCAGCGTGTCGCGAGCGTGACGTGCCTGTCTATGTGATCGGAGCCTACCCGGAAAATCAATGAGACTAGAATGAGGAGGAACGACAATGACAGTGGTTGAATCCATCGTAGCCCGCGAAATTCTGGACTCGCGGGGAAATCCTACCATTGAGGTAGAAGTAGCCCTGATGGGAGGGGCCTGGGGACGGGCCGCCGTGCCCTCCGGGGCTTCCACCGGCGTCCACGAGGCGCTGGAACTGCGCGATGGCGATAAGGGACGCTACAACGGCAAAGGCGTGCTACAGGCAGTCGCCAACGTCAACGACATTATCGCCGACATTCTGTTCGGTTGGGATGCCACTGACCAGGCCCGCATTGACGCGCTCCTGCTGGAACTGGACGGCACGCCCAACAAGGGAAAACTAGGCGCCAACGCTATCCTGGGCGTTTCGCTGGCTATGGCGAAAGCGGCGGCCAACGCGCTGCAACTGCCGCTCTACCGCTACATCGGCGGGGTGCATGCCCACGTGTTGCCCGTGCCGATGATGAACATCCTCAACGGTGGCAAGCACGCGCTGGACGGCCCCGACCTGCAAGAGTTTATGGTCATGCCGCTGGGCGCGTCCTCCTTCGCCGAGGCGCTGCGCTGGGGGAGTGAGGTCTACCACACGCTCAAGGGTGTGCTCAAAGCCAAGGGGTACTCTACCGGCGTCGGGGACGAGGGGGGCTTTGCGCCCAGCCTCAAGGCGAACGAGGAAGCCATCGAGGTCATCCTGGAGGCTGTCGAGAAGGCGGGCTACGAGCCCGGCCAGGACATTTGCATCGCGCTCGACCCCGCTGCCAGCGAGTTCTTTGAGGACGGGCGGTATACTCTCAAGAAGGAGGGGCGTCGCCTGAGCAGTGAGCAGATGATTGCCTTCTATCAGAACATTGTGAACCGATACCCTGTAGCGTCAATCGAAGACGGGTTGGCCGAAGATGACTGGCGTGGCTGGCAGTTGCTGATGGAGCAACTGGGCGAGAAAGTTCAAATCGTCGGCGATGATCTGCTGGTGACGAACGTGGCGCGGGTACAGAAAGCGATTGACCTGCGGGCCTGCAACTCGCTCCTGTGCAAGGTGAACCAGATCGGGACACTCACGGAAGCCATCGCCGCCGTGCAACTGGCGCAGCGGGCCGGCTGGACGGTCGTCGTCTCCCATCGCTCCGGCGAGACGGAGGACGCGACCATCGCCGACTTGGCGGTGGCGCTGAACACGGGCCAGATCAAGACCGGCGCCCCCTGCCGCTCCGACCGCGTCGCCAAGTACAACCAACTCTTACGCATCGAGCAAGAGTTGGGCGACGAGGCGGCCTACGCCGGGATGGCGGCTTTTACGAATCTGCGACCCCGCTAGACGTCAGATGCCCCAAGGTTAAATGGAGGTGTTCAATGGAAACTCAGGTAACTTGTGAACAACAGAAACTACCCCGCTTTATGCAAAACATGATCGAGGCCGGGATGCTAGAGTTGTCCGAGTATCAGCATACCGGTCTTGATGAGCAGCATAGACACCCAAAGCCATCGTTGGAAGAGTTCAGACGCCGCCTGCGTGAGAAGGGAGTCTCCGTGCCAATAGAAGAATACATCCGTGCAGAACGGAGTAAGCGGTGAATTGTGACAGCACATTCGCAGTGGACTTGAGGCCTCAGAAGCGAGGTAGATTTACGTAAAGGAGACACGGATGACCAGTAGACGAACCTTATGGCTGACCACAGTAGCAGGGCTGACGTTGCTCCTGGCGAGTTTGGGATGCGGCATCTGCCCGCTCGTGCCCCAGCCAAGGCCAACCCATACCCCAGTTCACACGCCCGTTCATACTCCAGTGAGCGAGGTCAAGCCGACCCCGGAGCCCACCGAGGCGCCCACGTTGACCCCAACCCCGGAACCTCCACCAAGAGAAATGAGCACGTATGCCGATCCCCTGGCGGGCTTTAGTATTCTCTACCCGGCGGATTGGATATACGAGACCGAGGATGGGGGCGTCTATTTTGTCGAGAACGAGGAGATGCTGGAGTACCTCGATCCGGTGGAAGGGCCGATGCTTGCGGTCCTGACGGTCGGTCGTGGGGAGATAGAACTGGAATTCGGGCCAGACGCGACAGCAGAGGATCTGCTGGATGGTATATTGGAGAGCCTGAGCGGGGAAGGAGGAGCCGAGATCTGGGAGAGCGAGACCTGGACCTTTGGCGAAATCCCCGGCGTTGGCGTCGAGGCAAGTTGGACCGACGAGTGGGCCGACGTTCAACTGCACGGCTATATCATCGCTGCTGTGAGTGAGCAAGTAGCCGGCTTTGGGCTGGGCGCCTCACCGGAGGCCGACTGGTCCCCTTACGAACCGATCTTTCGGGACATGTTCGCCAGCCTGGAGTTCTTCCCGCCAGAGTTGCCGGAACCCGTGGAAAGAGGCCCGATCCAGCCGGGAGAGATGGTAGAAGGCACTCTGCCCCCCGCCGGTGTGGACATCTGGTACTTTGAGGCGGAAGAGGGATACGTCATCATTCGACTGGACGCCGTTGACCCCGACGTCTTGGACCTCTACCTGGAACTCTACGATGGGGATGGGGCTATCGTCGCCGAAGACGATGACAGTGGCGAGGGTTACAATGCCCTCATCGCGGACTTTCCCGTGACCGTCTCCGGCGTCTACACCATCCACGCCCTGACCTACAGCGGCGCGGGCGATTACACTCTCAGCCTCGAGATCGCCGCAGAGCCTCAGGGCGAGGTGATCGAGTACGGCCAGACGGTCGAGGGGACGCTGACAGAAGAAGCGCAGCAAGGATGGTTCTTCCAGGGCGCCGAGGGGGACGTGGTCACGATCGTTATGAACGGGCTGGATGGAGACGAGGATCTGGATTGCTACCTCGAGTTGTACAGTCCCAACGGCGTTGCACTCACCGACGACGATGACAGCGGTGAGGGATTGAATGCTCTCATCGAGTATTACGAACTGCCCGCCGACGGCATCTATCGCATCGTCGTTAGCAATGCCGCGTTTGGCCTGGGCGGGGCGTACGAACTCACGTTGGAGCAGACAGAGATGGTGACAGAGGGCACTCTGGCCTACGGTGAGACGGTGAGCGTCACCCTGAAGGCCGGCACACGTCATCACTGGTTATTTGAGGGCCAGGAGGGCGATGTGATCACCATCTCCATGACCGCCGTGAACGAGGATATGGATACTTATCTCGAACTGTTCGCGCCCGACGGTGTGCGGGTCGTGACCGACGACGACAGTGGTGGAGAAGCCAACGCCGAAATCTCCACATTCGAGTTGCCGCTGAGCGGCGCCTATCGCATCATCGCGCGGGGCTATGGTGACCAGGATGCGGGTGAATACGTGTTGGCTCTGACCGGACCGTAGGGTCAATGCTGCTAATTTTCCGCTGGATGGAAGCCGAAACTCGTTTCGGTCGCCGTTGGAAGACGCCAACGAGTTGGCGCTTCCAGGTCAAAGAGGCTTGAAGTGAGATGCAACGTACCAAGATCGTCTGTACCATTGGCCCGGCCTCCAATTCACCCCAGGTGATGCGTGGTCTGATGCGGGCGGGGATGGACGTGGCCCGCATCAACTTTTCGCACGGCGACCATGCCACTCACGCTCAATCTATCGCCACCCTGCGGCAGGTTGCAGAGGAGGAAGGCCGACTGGTGGCCATCATCGCTGACCTGCAGGGACCAAAGTTACGTGTGGGTGAGATCGAGGGTGAAGCAATCGAACTGCGCGAGGGCGACGAGGTGACGCTGACGTCACATCTCCGGCCAGGCGCGACGGACGAGATACCCGTGCCCCACCCGCAGTTGCTGCGCGATCTGCGGCCTGGTCAGTCCGTGCTGCTGGACGATGGCCGCCTGGAATTGATCGTCGTGCAGGCCGGTGAAGGCTGCTTGAAATGTCGCGTGGTCACGGGCGGCCCACTCACCTCTCACAAGGGGATCAACGTCCCCGGCGCGACGCTCCGCTTTTCCGCTCTCACGCTCAAGGACCGGGAAGATGCCCTGTTTGCGCTGGAGCAGGGAGTGGATTTTTTCGCGCTCTCCTTCGTCCGCCGCCCAGCCGACGTGTGCGAACTGCGGCAGTTCCTCAAGAGCAAAGGGGCCGACGTTTCCATCATCGCCAAGATCGAAAAGCCCGAGGCGCTCGCGGTTTTCGACGAGATCCTGGCCGAGGCCGATGGCATCATGGTGGCTCGGGGCGACCTGGGGGTGGAGACGCCCGCCGAGGAGGTGCCGTTTCACCAAAAGCGCATCATTCGGGCCTGCAATCAGGCCAGCAAGCCGGTCATCACCGCCACGCAGATGCTCCAGACGATGATCGAGAATCCGCGTCCGACGCGGGCGGAGGCGTCGGACGTCGTCAACGCCATCCTGGACGGCACCGACGCGGTGATGCTTTCCGGCGAGACGGCGGTGGGCCGGTACCCGGTCAAGACGACAGAGACGATGGCGGCGATCTGTGCCAACGCGGAGGCGCACCTGCCCCACGGGCGACTGCTGCACACGGGGGGCAGTGACCACAGGCACGGGACCGTCACGGAGGCCATCAGTTGCGCCACCGTCGAGATCACCAACGAAGTAGGAGCCAAGGCGATCATCACCTCCACAATGTCGGGCGCGACGGCGCGCATGGTGGCCCGTCACCGCCCCCGCGTTCCCGTCGTGGCCGTGACCCCGAGCCGGGCGACGCAGTTCCGACTGGCGCTCGTGTGGGGCGTGCAGCCCGTGTTGGTGCCCGAGTTCAAGACCACCGACGAGATGGTGCAGGTGATGATACAGGCGGCGTGCGATCTGGGGGTGGCGGCGTGGGGCGATCCGGTGGTGCTGACGGCGGGTATCCCCTTCGGCGGAGGGGGAACCAATATGCTCCAAGTCCACGTGATAGGCGAGAACGGGGAGGCGTGAGAGAGGTACGTTCTGAGCGTTACGCTTCGGGTATCGTTTCTTCTGCCAGAGTGGTCTCCGGCTCCAAGGCGGGTACAGGCTCAAGCGCCTGCGATGCGATGCTGGCCCCGCAATAGGGGCAGAGGGCCCAGCGCAGATGGAGCGGATGGCCACATTCCGGGCAGGCCTTTTTGAGCTGGGTGTGGCAGGCCGGGCAGTACAGGTAGTCGCTCTTGACCCGCTGTCCACATCCGGGGCAGACCTCTGGTTCTTCTATCGCCTGCAACAGGGCCTCTTGTTCCAGGGAACGTTCGTATGCCTCGGCCAGCGTCTCTCGTGGGCGTAGCATCAAGTACACCACAAACCCGACGACGGGGAGGACGATCACCAACAGCGTGGCCAATATCTGCGCCAGAAAGTCGCGGGAACGAGCGCGAATATCGCGAAAGGTCCAAATCACTATCCCGCCCACTAGCGCAATGGTCACTCCCCCGCATACGGTGGACAGGATGGTCAGGTAAAAGGGAATGTTCGCTAAAATGTCCTCCACTTGATGACACGCTCCTTTTATCAGGCTGATGCTGGGGCCAAGTGGGACGTATTATACCACTGGCTGGTGTGGGAGCAAATTCTGATTTTGGATTTGGCGATTTCAGATTTGGAGATTTACTGCTCGGATGCATTTGACAATTTCGTGCGAGTTGTAGTATAGTATGTGAGAATGTTGTGGGACAAGATGCCATCTTGTCCTACGTTGGTTGCGGCTGGAGGCCGCGCTATGATGGTGAGCGACGAGACACGGGCCGATTACCGGCCAATGATCAGGGATTTCCCCGTTGACGAGCGCCCGCGTGAGCGGCTGGCCCGCGCCGGCGAAGGGGCGCTCTCGACGACGGAACTGCTGGCTATCATTCTGCGCACGGGCGTGAGCGGTGAGAGCGTCGTGGCCATGGCCACGCGGCTCATTTCCCGCTACGGCGGGTTGCCGGGCCTGGCCCGAGCCAGTTTCGCCGAATTGCAGGCCGAGAAGGGGTTGGGACCGGCCAAGACTGCGCAACTCAAGGCGGCGCTGGAACTGGGCCGCCGTATGCTCCTGGCCGCTCCAGAAGATCGTTTCATCGTGCGCTCCCCGACCGACGTAGCGCAACTCCTGATGGCCGAGATGGCCCATCTGGAACAGGAGCACTTTCGGGCACTATACCTGGATACGCGCAACCGGCTGCTCGGCTCCGAGACGGTGTACGTGGGCAGCCTGAATGCCTCGCACATTCGGGTGAGCGAGGTGTTTCGGGAGGCCGTCAAACGCAATTGCGCCTCGCTCATCGTCGCGCACAACCATCCCTCGGGCGACCCCACCCCATCGCCCGAGGACGTAGAAGTGACTCGTCTGTTAGTCGCAGCCGGCAAACTGCTGGACATTGAGGTTCTGGATCACCTGATCATTGGGCAGCAACGTTTCGTGAGCCTGCGCGAGCGCGGGCTGGGATTTGAGTAAACAAAGGAGGTTCAAATGTCACAGGAACTATTGAAAGATGGAGGCTTCGAAGCGGATTGGGGGGAGGAAAAGAGCCATCGCACCCTGATCTTCCCCAAGGACAAGGAGCCGTACGAGAAAGACGTGGGAAACATATTCACCCCCCCGAACTGGATCACCTGGTTCTATCACGACCCAGGCACGTGGGACCAGCCCGAGGTGCGGGATGCCTGGAAATCGGGCGATCCGCGTCGCGTGCACAGCGGTCAGAAGGGCATGCTCCTGTTTACGTTCTGGCGGCGCCACGACGCGGGTTTCTTGCAGCAGGTGCAAGTCACGCCGGGCACAAAAGTGCGCCTGACGGCCTGGGCGCACGCCTGGAGCAACTGGCACGATGGCGCCCACCCGGATGACCCGCGCTGGAGCGATGGGCCTGGCTACGAGGCCGGATTTGCACTGGAGGGCGACGTCCAGGGTGATAACTGGCGCAATTTTACCTTCTACGTGGGCATTGACCCCACCGGCGGCACCAACCCGTTTGCCGACACGGTCGTGTGGGGGCAAGGAGCGCACATTTACAACAAATACGCTCAAGTCCCGGCGGCAGAAGCGACGGCACAGGCGACTGTGGTGACGGTGTTTCTGCGAAGTAAGACGCTCTGGCCGTTCAAGCACAACGATGCGTACTGGGACGATGCCAGCCTCGTGGTGATGAACGGGGAACCGCCCAAGGCAGCCATCACCTTCGAACCCGCCCAGCCCAAGACGGGCGACAAAGTGATGGTCACCATCTCATCCACAGGCGACTTTGCCGATGTGGACTTGATCGTGACCGGGCCGGATGGCGCCGGGGTAGCCGTGAGCGGGCCACAGGCCGGCGTGACCGGGGGTCAGTACCTCTGGCAGTGGACCTTTACGGCTGAGAAGGTCGGTACCTATCGTGCTTGCTTCACGGCCGATGGGGGCGCTCTGACACCAGCCGAGGGCACGGTGGTAGTGGGCGCGTCACCCGAACCGGAATGGGCGCCGCCTCGCGTACCGTATGCGCGCACCTACGTCCTATTGCCCCAGGATGCCGGCCGGGTGTGGCCGCAGGCCGTGCTCAACAGCGGCAAGTGGGAGGAGCGCCATTGGACTATCGGGAGCAGCGCCGACGATGCCGGCGCCGGGCCGAAGGATCGCACGGTGATCGCGGTCAATCCAGGAAAATGGCCCGGCGACCTGCGAGCCTTTTTCCAGCAGTACTATCCTGGCATCAAGTACGTCCCCGTCGAGGCCGCCAGTCCGCGGGAGTTGGAAACCAAGTTGCGGGCGCTGTAAGGATGTTCCAGAGTTTAAAGTATCCCAGGTCGTAGCCTGTCATTCTGAACCGGAGCGCAGCGGAGGTGAATAATCTCGCCTTGGACAGGCGGTTTGGGCACTGTAGCGTGAGATTCTTCGCTTCACTGCGTTCCGTTCAGAATGACACCGGGACGATTATTTTTCTGGAACATCCCAAGTACAAAAGGAGACAAGGGGTGCATGCCCCTTGTCTCCCTGTCTCCTTGTCCCCTTGTCCCCTTCCTACTCCTGCCCGATTAACTCGACCTCGGCGATGGCGGACTGGTACGTGTGCCCGGATGCGTAGACGGTGACGGACTTGATCAAGATAGGCGACTGGCCATCTTGTGACAGCAGCGGAATCAGGTTGGGCGAAAGGTAAGGATACCAGGTGTCCTCCGAGACTCGGATGTGCTCGTTACGCGTACTGCACGTGACGCAAACAGGCTGATTCCCAGGAGTGCTGGTATCCAGCAGTGAGTAGAAACCCTGGAGCCACTCCCGGTCTGCGCCGTAAGCATCTCTGTAGTCAATGCGTACCATCACCGGACATTCGCTTCCCTCCGAGCCGCACACCGGTACGTTGTGCTCCTCGACGCGCAGTAGAAGATGCAGTCGCAGGAAACTGAAGTCGCGGATATCTGCGTCGAGTTCTTGAGTGATGCCGGTCTCAGCGTGACCCACCCCCTCGCGTTCGACGACGACGGCCGGCTGATTCTCTATTTCAGTCCGTTGCACCTGCCCCTCGGGTTCGCCCTCGAGTTCAATGTCCTTGTTGTAACTCCTCCAGCCGTCCTCCAATGGGGCCTGAAAGTCACCGTTGGTGATGAGGTTGCGAGCAGCAGGCCGCGGGCCGACGATGCGTTCATCACCCACGGTGGCACGCTCCGCCGGCCCGAGGCGCACGACCATTTCATTACTGATCACGTTAGCCTGACCGGAGCGCACCGTGACCTCTGTCGTCGTGTTGACCTTGACTTCGTAATTCCCCTCCGTGAGCGTGGCTGCTCCGTGGGGTGTGTACACCTCGACGACCGTAGGCCGCTCTTCGTGGCCGGGGACGCTGATGCGCACGTGCCCGGCCCTCATCTCCAACACGATTTTGTGGGGCAGGCTGCTGGCGGGGAAGCGCGGGGAGCGCGCCGACGAAAGCACGACCTCTGTGTCGTGGTAAAGTTGGACTGTGGCGATGATCACGGGATCATCTGTGCGGGGCGCGTGCATCACGAGCCGGCCAGAGGTGGCGTCCGTGTCCACGACCGTGCGCTCCGGGATATCGTCGCGGTCCTGGGCGATAGCGACCGGTTCACCCCGGCCGGCCAGAGCGACGCTCAACGGCGGCCGCTGCACCTCGAGGGCTACCTCTTGCCTGACGCTGGCGTTGAGGACGTACCAGCGGATACCCAGCGGCACGGCAACGACCAGGCTCATGCAGGTGAAGAACGAGAGCAGCAGGACGATCCAGGCCAATCGTTCGGGGTTTCTTCTCACAGGTACCGCACCCCGAAGCGCTCGAATTTGCCGCTGGGGGTCTCCCACTCGACGTCCACCCGCTGCACCACCGAGGAGGGGGAACCACGATGCAAGAAGGCCCGGAACTCGTTCAGCGATTCGCGCCGGCCCTCGGCGGCGGTCTCCACCGTGCCGTCCCAGCGGTTGGCGACCCAACCGGTGAGGCCGAGGCGCCGCGCGGCGCGGATGGTGTAGTAGCGAAAGTTGACCGCCTGCACACGTCCGTGGACGACGGCGTGCAGACGGGCCTCTGGTTTTGGTTTCTTTCCCTTGTCTTCCATCTCTCACACTCCCCACAGGATGCGGAGAAAACGGGGTTCCCGCTTGTCGAAGCGGTGCAGTCCTGCGTCCAGGCATTGCTGCATGGCCTGATCAAACTCGGCGCGAGTGATGGGGCGGTCGAGCGGCGGCAGTTCAGCGGCCTTGTAGCATGGTCTGTATTGATCCATCAGGTTTAGATAAGTGCTCTTTGAGATTTCTTCCGCCAGGAAGCAGGCGATTTCCGGTGTCCCGGCCAGCCCCTCGGGCAGCACCAGGTGGCGCACGAGCAGTCCCCGCAGCGCAATGCCGTGCTCGTCGAGCACCAGGTCGCCCACCTGGCGGTGCATTTCCTTGACGGCAGCCTGGTTGACCGCCGGGTAATCCTCGATTTTGGAGTACTTTTGCGCCGTCTCCGCGTCGGCGTACTTTATATCCGGCATATAGATGTCCACCACGCCGTCGAGCAGCGCCAGCGCCGCCAGCGAGTCGTAGCCGCCAGTGTTCCAGACCAGAGGGAGACGCAGCCCCGCTTCGGCAGCGATGAGGACGGCAGCCAGGATAGGGGCCACGACGTGAGTGGGTGAAACGACGTTGACGTTATGGCAGCCTTGCGCCTGGAGCGAAAGCATCATCGCGGCCAGTTCCTCCGGCTCGACCTCCTGCCCATGCCCCAGTTGGCTGATGTCATAGTTCTGGCAGAACTGGCAGTTGAGGTTGCACCAGGCGAAGAAGATAGTGCCGGAGCCACGGTAGCCGCGCAACGGGTCCTCTTCCCCCAGGTGAGGATGGTAACTGGTGACGACGGCCCGCACGCCGGTCTTGCAGGAGCCAACGCGCTCGTAGCGATCTACGCGGCACTCCCGCCCGCAAAAGTCGCAGGCGTGCAGACGCTCGTAGGCGGCCTGCACACGCCGCTTCAGTTCGCTTGAGCGAAAAAGTGCCAGGTAAGCGGGTTCAAAAGTGTTCATCTCAGTACGGCGTACTTGTACTCAAACTCACACCAGGCGAGGAAAAATTCGCCCGTTGAGACACGAATCAGTTTGTTTACGATGTGGAACTGGCAAGTAGTCGCCTGGCATGTTTGGCTATGTCCTCCAGCAGTCTGTTATCCATCATCATCTCTCCGGTCTCTGCATCCACATCAACATCTCCTACCTGCCCTACCTGGCCCTGGGAAGGAGTGGACAGAATGACGGGTACTCGCCAATAGATTCTGTCCTTCAAAAACAAGGCCGGGGAACCACCGTGCAGCAGATTACCGACCTTTTCAAGCATCAGTACATTGACTTTGCGTCGGGCAACAACGGGGGTAATGTTCATCGTTGTCCGAATACGAACATTGATCTCTACCTCCGCCGACCTGAGTGGGAGGGGCAGAGGCCCATCAATGGTCACGGGCATAGCGACACTTTCACGCATAGCATTTCCTCCTTATGCACTTGCCTGAGGGACGCATGCTGTTCACCACCGCACAGGCACCTTGTGCACGCGCCACCTGCGGTCGCGATACTGGACGTAGCCGTTGTGCTGGCCGAACTGGTAGACTTGCCAGGTCACCTCGACGTCGCGGCGGCAGTAGGCGATGACCTTGTCCAGTTGGCCCTGGCGAAACCAGCGCACGGCCTGTAACCCATCGGCGCTCTTCGTCTCCCCCAGCGTGGCGGTGGCGACGGCGTCGAGAGATACCCTCCAGCCAAGCGTGCGGTACAGGTCGTCGAGCATATCGCAGGTGGGAATTTGGGCCAGTTTCTCGGTGGTGTAAGCGCGCAAAACCTCATAGTCGAAGCGAAGCACGTTGTAGCCGACCACCAGGTCGGCTCCGCGCAGCGTGGCGATGAGGCGGTCCACTTCCTGCTCGGTGTAATCGCGGTAGACGTCCTCGACGGCATTGTAGGTCACGGCAACCGCCAGGCGCATGTCGCGGATATTACGCCAGCCCCCCACCTCGTCGGCTGCGTATTGGGTCTCCAGGTCGAAGACGACGATATTGCGCATCTGACTCCTCATTCGGCAGGCTGGAAAGCCTGCTCCACGTAACAGACTACCGGCGGCGACGGAGCCCGCCGATCATCGGCACGGCTATCAGCAGGCTTAACAACCATAGTCCCACCCAGACACCGATCTGCCCGACCCAGGCCCGCCAGGGAGCCTGGGGCTCCAGACTGGCCCGCCACGCGGTCTCCAGGCCATTGAGAGTGACACTGAGGGCTTCCTGCACTCCGCCCGCGCAACTGGCGCCGTTGGCGTAAGCCGCCAGTAGAGCACGTATCCCCTCAGCGCCGTATTGCTCACGGATGAACCGCACCACGCTACCGCTCTGGGCGTAGGACAGAAACGCGGTGGGTGAATCGGGCGAGAAGGGGACGCACAGGTCTTCCAAAGAAATGAGTCTCCCCTCCACACGTGCCTCTTCGAGCATCATAGCGTGCTCCGGCGTCGGCCACCGCTCGTTGGCAGTGGCCAATCCCTCGTCCAACCACGTAGGGATATATTTGTAGCCGGCCGGCGTAGCAGCCTGATAGACCAGCAGGTGGGTGATTTCGTGTGGGATGTCGCGCATCAAACGCGACGTATAGCCTTCTTCGTGTGGGATGGCGACGACGACCACACCCAGTTCAGGATGGGCCTGGCCGCTCACCCACTCCCGTCCCGCGAGGATCATCGCCGCTTCGAGATTGCGCCGTGAGTCATAGATGTAGACGACGATGGACTCTGGCGTCGAGGCGTGCAATTCTGCGCTGATCTCCTCCACGCTGGCCAGGGCAATGTCGAGCGCCGCCTGGGCAAAAGGTGGATCGCCGTGCCCCTCGATCCAGCGGACGGTGAGGCCGTCGGCGCCGAGTTCTTCCCACTGAAAGCGATTGTCCGTGTACTCGAACTGCTGGGGCTCTGTAGCGAGAGCATTGCCCGCGGCGTCCTCAATCTGCCACCAGAAGGTGATCGTGGCGAACGGTGGCAGGGGAAAAGAACGCAGCTCGTGCATATAGTTGACGTCGATCTTGTGGCCCGGTTTCAAGTCCACGTCCATAGACGTGGCCCGCTCGTCGCCCGTGGCGCGGAAGAACAGATAGACCTGGGTGATTTCGGCCTCCGAGGCGGCCCGCAGTGTGAATGTGACCTGCTGGGCGAAATTGTGGCTGGCGCTGCTTTCGACCACGGTGATGCCATCGGCTGTGACGACGGACGGCCCCAGCAAGAGTCCCAGCACCAGGATAAGACACGCCACTATTCGCCATTCGCCATTCGCCATTCGCCATTCGCTATTCGCCATTCGCTATTCGCCATTCGCTATTCGCTCACCAATCAGCCTGGTAAAAAACTCTGACAGGTCCCCGTGCATGAACTCTAATTCGTCCAGGGCGGCTTCGGCCGCGGCCTGCGTGGCCTCGTTCTCCGCCAGGCAGTAACGCTCCAGAATCTCCCGCGCCTCGTCGCCTCCAATCTGCCCCAGGGCGCACAGTGCCGCTTCTTGCACCTCGAGGTCAACGTCGTCGGCCAGTTCCGCCAGTTCGGGCACGGCCTCGTCGAGTTCAAGTTCGCCGCAGGCCCGGGCGGCTTCGTAGCGCAGTTCGGGGTTGGGGCTGAAAAGTTCCTGGCGCACCTGGCGGGCCCAGCGGGGATCGGCGCTGCGCCCCATGGCAAAGACGGCGCTGATGCGCACTTTCTCCTCCGGCGCGGCGTAGGCCTCGCGGATCAATTCTATCACGGTATCGCCGCCGACGTAGGCCAGCGATTCGAGCGCCCGCCGCTGCACCTCCCCGTGCTCGCCCGCGGCCTGGCACGCGGCCAACAGAGCCTCGTAGACCAGAGCGTGTGGCTCGGGACGGATCTTTTTCAGTTCGCCCATCAGCACAAAGCGCCCCAGCGACGTGGCGGCAGCCGCTCGCACGGTGACGGCTTCGTCCTCCCGCAAGGCTGTCGCCAGGAGCGGGACCAGGCGCACGTCTTCGTCCTCCCACAGTCCCTCGACCGCTGCCGTGCGCACCTCGGCGTCCTCGTCTTCCAGGCCCAGGCGAAAGATCGCGCCAAAGTCCACCTCAAAATCCGCCTCGGTCAGTTCCACCAGCCGTGCGATCAGCCGTCGTCGCAACTCGACCGGCAGGCGTGGCCACACCTCACGCACGCGCGCCTGGCCCTGGGTCTCCAGACTCGAAAGATGGTACAGCGACGCCGGGTCTGGCATCTCGGTGCGTTCACGCAGTTCGTCGAGCAAAACGTCGAGTGAAAGTGTCATCTCACTTTAGCCACGACCAGGGGATGATGGGATTGACGAGGTCCTGAAACATCATCAAAGTCATCAGGCTGACCAGGATCACCAGGCCCACGAAGTGAACCATCGCTTC
Source organism: Anaerolineae bacterium (assembly GCA_016783285.1). Next base: position 4,527 of record JADHWW010000029.1, on the reverse strand, counting down.
GCGCTCGGGCGTGATACGGCGGCCGCGCACGGCCTCGATGAGCACAAAGAGAATACGCCCGCCGTCGAGAGCGGGAAGGGGAAGCAAATTAGTCAGGCCCAGGGCCAGGCTGATGAGTGCTGCGGTCTGCAACACAGGGTAAGCCAGTCCCCATTCAATGCTCTGTTGCAGGGTAAAGGCCAGTATCCCGCTGATGCCGACCATGCTGGCCGGGCGTGCTTCTTCAGGGGACACATCGCCCCGCGCGAGTTGGACTGGAATCTGCAAGGTGGCCACGATAGCAGTGTTGAGATCGGTGATGCCAGCACGCAGCGCGTCGGGAAGACTGTAGCGCCGCGTCGCGCTTCGGTCGGGCCAGGGGGACATCATGATGCCCAGGAAACCGTACCCTTCGGGGGTGCGCTGTGGTGTCACTGTCAGAATCAGCGTCTCCTCTCCGCGCAAGATGGAGAGTTCGACGGCCTGGTCTGGCGCGGCGCGGATGATGCCGCGCAATTGCTCCATACCCTCCTCAATGTGCTCCCCACCGGCGGCCAGGATGACGTCAGCAGGCTGTAGACCCGCCTCTGCGGCGGGACTGCCTGGCTCCACGCCGGTGATCTCGACCCGCCATGCGTCGGGGAAGCCGGCGACGTAAGCGCCGACGAGCAGCAGCAGGGCGGCGATGAGATTGAGCACCGGTCCAGCAGCCAGCACCGCCACGCGCCAGCGTTTGGGTTGCGCCGCCAGGCTGCGCGGGTCGGAGGGGTCATCCTCGCCGGTCATTCTCACGAACGCGCCCATCGGCAGCCAGTTGAGGCTGTACAGGGTGCCGGGCTCCAGTGTGGTCAATTCGCCGCGCACGTGCACGCCCTCATCCACGTGCTCACGCTCGAGTGTCAGGTCATCCTCGGCCGGGTCGAGCACTCTCAGACGGCGCAGGATGTAGTCGCCGTCGTCGTCTCGCTGGATGACGACATCCACCCAGGCTCCCATCTCTAGTTTAGCAGGTCGCCGGAAACTCCTGGGGATGACCACGCGCGTACTACCAATTTTGAGATAGCCCTTGCCGTACCATAATTTGAGCAGGCGGGGCGGAAAGCCAAATCCGAACTCTTCCACCCGCACCCCTGCCAACTTGGCAAAGACGAAATGGCCCAGTTCGTGAATCAGAATGATAGGCCCCAGTACAACGATCAGTGTGCCAATTAACCAGAATACAACGCTCATGCAATCAATCCTCTGTGTGTCAGGGTGAACACGTTGGGCGAACACGTTGGGCGAACACGTTGGGCGAACACGTTGGGCGAACACGTGGGTTCGCCCCTACCCATTTACCCATATTATACCTTTAGCGGCCCAAACCCGCAACATCAGACTGGAGAGGGCCGAAAGCGACGAGGGGCAGAGGAGATTTCTCCCCTGCCCCTTTGTTCCTCTGTTTCTCGTTGGACTCACTACCGGACACTTTTACGGATGCGCCAACCAGGTAAAGACCAGTGTATCGCTGAGACCATCAGTGTGTGTGCTCCCTCGCTCACCCGCTCTCCTCTGGCAAGAGTCGCTCGATGCCAAACCCACGCAGTAACTCGTTGATCTCCGCCGCGCCGGAGTAGTAGATGGAGTGCTGTTCCAGCGCCTCTATCGCACCTTTGGTGAACCCGCCTTTGTTCACCAACCACGGGACAACCCCGACCAGTTTCGTCTCCTGCGCCAGGGCGGTGTAGGCTGCCACGAATTTCTCCACCACGTCTGCCGTCACCCGCTTCTTCCAATGCTTGACCTCTACCACCCAGGCCGCAAAGTCGTAACCTGTGCGCCACGATCCTTTCAGATCAATCTGATAAGCACGTTCGCCGGGCGGCTTGACCAGTGTATCGGACACGTAGTGGAAACGGGGCAACTGCACCTTTCCCTCGACGTGAAATAATCGCCCCGGCACGGTGCGTCCGTCAAAGCGGTTGAGCAAGGCTCCGATCCGTGCTTCCACCAACGCCCCCACCGCATCGGCGTATTTGCCTTTCAAAGACTTGTACTCTTGCAACAGTTTTTGATGGATGCTCTCCAGAGATTGCTTCTCGACGTCCAATTCGTACTGGGTGTTGATAAAGTCCCGCAGGATAGGGTCTTTCAGGTTGTAAAAGATGGGGCCGCCCCGGGCGTCGATCATCTCGGCAAAGGCCAACTGCCTCAGTACGCGGACCACCTCGTCCACCGGACGCTCCACCTCGGCGGCAATCTCCTCCGGCACGATGCGCTCGTCATCGTACCGGGCCGCGTGGAACAGGATGCGCTTGGAGATGTAATATGAATTGATCTGCTCAAAGTAGCGCTGCAATTGGCTGCCCCAGTCGCGCCAGATTTGGCCGTGGGTGATCTCGTGGGCGATCAGATCGTTGACTGTCTGCTCGTTCTCGACTTTTTCGTACCTTTGTTCCATCGCCTGCATCACGACGCAGCGGATGTAGAACGGGTTGCCGCCGCAGCGGGTCACGATGTAGCCAGCCACCGGCTCGGGGATGGTGAGGCTGTACTTGAAGGCTAACTTTTCCACCAACTCTAGCCCATACACGTTCTCCATCGGGGGAAATTCGATGTAACGGAAACGGCCGAACAGTGCGCCGGTGCCCAGCACCTCCTGGTTGATCAGCCGCACGGCCGAGCCAGTGACAAAGTGGGGGCACTGGCGCCCTTCGACTGCCCACTGGTACAACCCGGTCATCCTGGCCGGTTTGCCGTCAGAGTAGTTGATGAGCAGAATGTTCTGGAACTCGTCCAGCATGACAAAGATGGGCGTCTCCGGCTTCCAGCGGGCGCGGTTGTACTCCATCACCTGGCGGGGGAGGTAAATAGCAGCCTGCAGTTTGAAATGTAACAAGGCGGTAGGTGAATTCAGTAAGCGAAACACTCTACCGGCAAAGTGGGCAATGGGATCATCTGCCAGGGTCTCCGCCAGGGCTACCAGGTCTTTTAGCTCGACGTCCCAGTTATCGCGGCAGGCCAGCACGTCGTCCTTGAGGCGAAAAGCGACGTACTGTTTCAAAAAGTTGGTAAAGTAAATCCAGGCGAGCTCGGTGGAAGTGGTCGGTTGTGACTCAAAGTTAAAGTAGATGGGCACGACTTCGTCCTGTTCCCAGAACAGCCGGTTGTAGACCTGCTCCATCACGGCCGTCTTGCCCAATCGCCGCTGGCCCACGATGGAGGCGCTGAGCGTCATGTCGCGGGGCGTGTTCGTCGCCCGCTCAATCAGCATGCCGATGATCTCTTCCCGGTCGGTGAACTCGTCGGCGGGGACGGACTGAAAGATGGGGGGATAGCGTTTGGGTTTCATCTGTCTGCTCCTTTTGCCGAGATGAGAAACCAGGCTTTGCCCTGAGGCTCAGCCCGCAGGGTTTTTTCCGAAAAGCCTGGTTTCTATTGTACACGCTTTCGCCTCAGGGGGCAAGGGGAGGGGGAGACAGGGGGGCCAGGGAGACAAGGGGACAGGGGGAGGGGGTTGGAAAAGTATCCAACCCCCTTTTCGTCTATCTGTCGCAAACCTGTGGGGCAGACATTCCTGTCTGCCAGAGCAGGCTGGAAAGCCTGCGCCACATTTTCGTCCCAGGTTACCACTTTGAAAGCAGCGGCAGATACGGCGCCCTGGGCGCACTTTGCGCCACGTGCAACCCCTGGCCATAGCCCCGCGCCACCAGCCCTTCGGCTCCGCTCAGGACAAGCCCTTCGAGTTCCCTCACGACGAGCGGCAGATAGATGTACCACCCTGTCGCCTCGGCGGTGACGGTGATGGTGTGGGTCGCGCTGACGCCGTCGCCGCACTCGTTCACCGCCGTCACGGTGACCACCTGCGGGCCAACCACAGTCCAGGTAAAGACCGCCGTGTCGCTGAGACCACCAGTGTGCGTGATGACTCGCTGACTCACTGATTCGCTGACTCGCCAGGTGTAGGTGATGGGCAGCGTGGCTGTGGGCGGTTCCACGGTAGCGGTGAAGGTGGCAGGGATGCCTACGGTGGTCGTCGGCGGTCCGGCGATGATCACCTCGTCCAGCGCGGCCTCGACCACCACTACGCCGCCGTGCCCAGCCGCGTCGGTGTAGGCGTAAACGCCCGACCGGGCGAACTCCCGCCGGTAGACTCGCCCTGGCTCCAGGTAGCCCGCGTCGAAGCCGCGCGTGTCCTCCAGTGGGTCAAGGCCGCTCAGCGGGCGCAGGATGGGGTTCTCGCTCCACGTCATCAGATCGGTGATGGTGTCGCCGTCGCGCAGCGCCGAGGTCCATTCCACCGCACTGCCCACCGGCACAGTGATAGTCGCCGAGTCGGGGCCATCCGCGGTGATGGTGACGGTGTAGACGTCCTCCTCCGGCCACGGGGTGTAGGGCACGTTGACGTGTACGATCTCGGTGATGACCTGCACCACTGGGCTGCGCCAGTGCTGGTAGCCGTCAATCCCTTCCACGTCAATGTAGTAAAAGCCGGGCGGGGTGAAGAAGGCATAGTAGCCGGTCGTAGTGATCCCGTCGGGGTAGACATCGTCCGTCACTTGCGGGTTG
>JADHWW010000130.1 GCA_016783285.1 Anaerolineae bacterium | reverse complement strand
GGTTTCAACCGCCGTGCAGCGCGGTAACATTTGCCAAGTCGCCCTGCGGCGACTGGGACAATCGGCGAAGGCCGATTTTGCAAGCGTTACACGCGGTTTCAACCGCCGTGCGGCCATCCCTGTGAACGCTTACTCCGAGGCAGAAAATGTCTCTACACACCATAGAGGTACAAATTGACGAGCAGTTCCAGGCGCAGGCTCAACCCGCACCGCTGCACCGGGCTGCCCTGGCGACCCTGATCCACCAGCGAGTGGAGGAAGCGTGCGAACTAGCCGTGGTGGTGACCGGCGACGAGGTGTTGCGCGAACTCAACTGCCGTCACCGGGGCGTGGATGCGCCAACCGACGTGCTATCTTTCCCCGACGAGCGGTGTCCTGAGCCTTGTCCTGAGCTTTGTCGAAGGGCTGTCGAAGGAACGCGCGGGCCATTCGTCGGTGCGCCGGGCTTTCCGCGTTACCTGGGCGACGTCATCATCTCTTTCCCTCGTGCCAAAGCCCAGGCCGCCGAGGCCGGCCACGACGTCCAGGCGGAACTGCAACTACTGGTCGTCCACGGGGTGCTGCATCTCCTGGGCTACGACGACCAGGCCGAGCCAGAGCGAGCCGCCATGTGGATGGCCCAGACGGCCATCCTGCAGGCCCTGGACGTCAAAGTTCATCTGCCGGACTGATGCCAGATGCGCAGTCGAAACATCATTGAGGGTTTCCGCTTTGCCTTTTCCGGCCTGGGCTACGCCCTGCGCACCCAGCGCAACACGCGCATCCATCTGACCATCGCTGCGGGCACCGTCGCGCTGGGGCTCTGGCTGGGCCTCTCGTCTACCCAATGGGCGGTGCTGGCACTGACCATTGGCTTTGTGCTGGTGAGCGAGATGCTGAACACCGTGGCGGAGACGCTGGTGGATCTCGTCAGCCCCGGCTACCATCCGCTGGCAAAGGTGATCAAGGACGTGACGGCTGGGGCGGTGCTGCTGACAGCCATCATCTCCGTCATCGTCGGTCTGCTGGTGCTGGGCCCGCCGCTGTGGGCGCGGGTGTTTGGGGAGTGAGTATCGAGGCAAGCGCGGGAGAATTGTCTTTTGAGTTAATGCGGGTTATAATTGACACAGAGGGAGATGAAACATGCCAACTACTGCCACGCTGAACCAAGGACTACCGTGCCTGGATTGGTATCTGATGCCAGAATCCTTCTCAGCGCCACTCGTCGAGAGTGCTATTGAGGAGTATGGATTGACAGCCGGTCAAACGATCCTGGATCCATTCTCTGGCGCCGGCACGACTGTCGTGACGGCTAGTCTGCATAATCTGAACGCTGTAGGTGTTGAAGTCAATCCCTTTCTGTGTTTTGCCACACGGGTCAAGATTCGTTTCAGTTACGATCTGAACAGTTTGCAGCAAGACGTGGGGCAAGTTCTCGCTGCCGCCGAACCCAAACTGGCGGCTCTTAGCCTGGCACCGCCCCTCTTCCCCCGTGAGACGACCGTCAGAGAAAGCCAAATTGAGTATCTCGCTGTATCTCCACCTGATATGCCCCGGCTGTACAAATGGATGAGCCCGAGGGTAGTGAACAAGGTGCTGGTGCTCAAGGGATATATCCAGCGCGTAGAACGACAGGCCCACCGCGATTTCTGCCGTCTGGCTTTGGGGGCAATCCTACGCCCGGTATCGAATATGAAACTGACTCCCCACGCTTTCGGTTCGCGTAAGGTCAAGGAAGATGCTCCTGTCTACGACCTGTTTGCCGCAAAGGTGCGCAAGATGCTTGCCGATCTGCAAACGGTATCCCGTTGGGATAACGGACCAGGCAAGACGAGCGTGATCGAAGCGGACGTGCGTAACCAGCCCTGGGATACTGCCGATACTCGATTGCTGCCGGCCGACCTGGCAGTAACCTCTCCCCCCTATTTGAACAATCTGGACTACACGATGCAGACCAGAATGGAACTTTTCTTCCTGGATTTTATCAGGGATATGAAAGAACTGCGAAGCCTGCGCAAGCGTATGGTCGTATCTGACGCCAAGGCGATGTACAAGGACACCAAAGATCACGAGACCGTCAAAGGCTTTGACAGTGTTCAAACGATTGTGGAGCAACTGCGAGAGCGTCACAAGGACAAGAACTGGGGCTGGGACTATGCTTTTATGACCGCGCAGTATTTTGGGGGAATGTACCGCACACTGGAGAGTGTCTGGTCACTCTTGAAGAGCGGAAGCCGATTCCTGCTGGTACTAGGCGAATCAGCACATAGCGGGATATTGGTGCCTGTGCCAGCGATTGTGGGAGAATTGGGGGAGGCTGTGGGATATGACTTGGAGGAGGTACGTGTACTGAGGACTCGCCGCTCGTCCTCACACAAATTCACCCTGGCAGAATCTATGGTCGTACTTTGCAAACCTGCCTGATACTACAAGAGTTCGATGTACCGTCCCGCCTGGATGTGTTGTTCGAGTGTAGACTGTACCTCTGTCAAGGAGGGGATTTTGTTGGGTTGTAACATTGCCTCAACCTGTTTCCTGTTGCCCCCTTTGACGGCCTTGAGGCGCAAGTCAAACATTTGTTCCGGGTCTTGCGTCACGAGCTCGTAGATGAAGAATAAAATGGAGTGTTGACTCTCGGCCGCGCCATCAGGTGTGACATTGGTCATATCCAACTTTGTCGTTCGTGCCATGTAATCGTACAGGATATCCTGCATTACCCAGACGGTTCGCTTCCCCCACTGTTCAGCCGCATACGCCTTGGCGATCATCTGGACGATCATACGGCTGACAACTTGACGCAAATTGAGACCATACTTGTATACCGGCAATGGCGGGGCTACTCCCAACGCTTCAAACATTGAGCGAATAACGTGGCCTGTAGCCGTAGTAGACAACGCCATCACCTCCAGCACGCAGAAATCCAATATCTGGTTGGTCTCTGGTTCGTAATTCACCAGGATGTAGTCTAACCGGCCCAGTGGCAGACCAATCTCCTGGAGCACCAGGCACCGGCTCTCTGACGTCCAATCTTTGAGCACTCGCCTCGCTTCACAAAAGATACGCTGATGTTGGGTGAAGCGGATAGGACAAATAATCGCGGGACTGAACTGTTTCTTCCCGCGCCCGCGATGCCAGACCGAACAGGCTCCAAAAGGCATCCCGGATTGTCCAAACTGATCAAAGAGACTATGCTGGCTTAACTTGGAGCATTGCTGGGGAACTCTGTCGTCCTGCTGGAATGGACATAGGTGCTGACTTTGTGCCAATGCGGCCGCTGGCAATGTAGAGTGGGCTGGGTATCCAAAAACCTCAGCGACTTCTTTTCTCGAAGGCTGAAGATTGACCATAATCACGCCTTATCGCTCAGAATCGAAGGTGAACAAGTCTGTAACCGTCACACCCAATGTATCAGCCAGACGCTCCAGTGTGTCGAAGGAGGGAGCGCGCCTACCTCTTTCCATCAGGCTGATGAAATCAACGGACACATTGGCCGCTTCTGCCAGACCCTCCTGCGTCAAACTCCGCTGCTTTCTGAGCCACGCCAATCGGCAGCCAAAGCATATCTTCAGATCGCCCATATCTGAGATTTTACCAGAGACTCGTGGATTGTAACACCGACTCTGAGTACGACTTCTTGGAGGCAAGGGAGGGGAAAAGATTGCCCTAACTTGTACTTAACTACGGAGAGGAACAACACAGAATGAACGCACGTCAACCCGTTTACCTGACCGCCGAGGGCGTGGATAATCTGCGCCGGGAACTGGATCATCTGGTCAACGTGAAACGATCAGCATTGGCCGAGCGCCTCCGGAAGGCCATCCAGCAGGGAGACCTGTCAGAGAACGCCGACTATATCACGGCCAAGGAGGAGCAAGGCTTCCTGGAGGGACGCATCCAGCAGATCGAAGTGATGTTGCGCAACGCCGTCATCATCCAAGAGGACGGCCCCTCAGACGTGGTCGCCCTGGGCAACCACGTCACCGTCGTCGAAGAAGACACAGAGGAACCCGAGATCTTCCAAATAGTCGGGCCGGCCGAGGCGAATCCGATCAACGGGCGCGTCTCTTACGAATCGCCGCTGGGCCGGGTGTTGATGGAACGTCGGGTGGGGGACACTGTCACCGTGGAGGCCCCAGGAGGGGAGATCGTCTTTCAAATCACCGCGATCCAGTAGGGGCGAGGTATCCTCTCAACAAACGGAGAAATGGACGCCGAAACTTGTTTCGGTTAGGGGCGAGGTATCCTCTCAACAAACGGAGAATATGGACGCCGAAACTTGTTTCGGTCTTGCGGAAACAGGTTCCGGCCGGCAAAAACGCCAACAAGTTGGCGCATCCACACTGAAACGACCGGCCCGGAGGCACTCTCCGGGCCAGTTTCTCGTAATTATTTACCCATCCGGCAACTCGAACTCGGCGATGACCGGCGCATGGTCAGGCTCCGGGTACTTGACGTCGCTCGCAAAGGCTACGGATTCGTCGTGCAGCATTTCGTTGTGGATCTCTGAACCCCTGTAGTACGTCAGCAGAGCGCGGGATACCAGCAAGTGATCTATCATCCTGGGCTGGCCCCGGTGCAAGAACGAGAATCGAGCCGGCTCAGGAATCGTCCGCTCGCAGGGCACCATGACGCGCTTGATCAAATCACTATTCCCCGTGTTCTCAATGTCGCCGCGTATGGCTTCCACGGCCACTTCGTGGGGATCGGCGTTGAAATCGCCACACACGACGATCAGCGCGTCCTCATCCGCATCGAACAACTCGTCTATGAGCATCCGCGTCTCCAGCGCCTGGCCGACCCGCTTCATCGCGGAGATGAAGAACCCCTCGGCCCAGCCGGAGGCGGTCCTCCAGGTGTAATAGTTCACCCTCTGGCCTTCGACGGATGAGGGCCGCCGGGACTTTAAATGCAGATCAATGACGTGCAATACCGCGTCGTTGTCCAGCCTGATCCTGGCGTGCAGAATCGGTCGCTCCCACGTGATCTTTTTGACCTGATCCTCTTTCGGCCTCGCTGTCACTTGCTGATAGTAGGGGGCAGGCGCATAGTCGTGCTTGTACTGATGGTGCTCGGTGATCTCGTACCGGCTCAGGATGACGAGGTTGCGCTCATCGTAGACCTGCGTGCCGTCCTTGGTCATCGTAAAGACCCTGTGGTACCCGGCGTAAGGCGTATCTGCCAGAAGCCTGTCCAGCGCCAGCAGACGACGAGGCTGTCCTTCTTCCTCCTGGCCATTGACCTCCTGCAGGCACAGGACGTCGGCATTGACCCTGAGGAGTTGGGGGCGCATCATGGCAATGCGCTGATCCAACGTCGGCTTCCGCCCAGGCTTGTCGTCCAGATTCTCCAGGTTGAACGTGGCGATACGTAACGTGGTTGACATTTGTTTCCTCCTCCTGTCTCTAATCAAACATCTCAATGTGAAAATGTCCTGGTTGCCATCATCTTTTCCTCTGCCAGGGTTATTTCTATTCTAGCATACAACAGTCACAACGTCAAAAGCTACCAATCTACCAATCTACCAATGTACCAATCTACCAACCCACCGATTGGACAAATTCGCCAAGTTGGGGTAAATTATGCCTTGCCACTCGCCCACCGCCAACCGCGCAAGGAGTTCAACAATGACCAACTATCCCAGTGACATTGCATTGACAAGATCAGTTGAGTGGATATAATTACCGATAAATAAGGATAAACACCGGTATCTCTATCCACCCCGATAACAATGGCCACACTCGAATCTGTCCAAAACACGATCACCATCTTCCGACAACACGGCGGCATCCTGCGCACCGCCGAAGCGCTACGTCTGGGCATCCATCCGCGCACCCTCTATGCCATGCGCGATTCCGGCGTGCTAGAACGGCTCAGTCGGGGTCTCTACCGCCTGGCCGATCTGCCCCCTCTTGCCCATCCTGACCTGGTCACTGTGGCCCTCAAAATTCCAAAAGCTGTGATCTGCCTGGTATCCGCCCTGGCTTTCCACGAATTGACCACCCAGGTTCCCCACGCGGTGGATATCGCTTTGCACAGCCAGGCCGAGCGTCCCCGTCTGGACTATCCGCCTCTGCGCATCTTTTGGTTCTCAGGCCATGCCTGGAGTGAGGGCATCGAGACGCACATAGTTGACAACACATCCATCCGCATCTATGGTCCAGAGAAGAGCGTGGCCGACTGCTTCAAGTATCGCCGCAAGATCGGCCTGGACATCGCCCTCGAGTCTCTCAAACTCTATCGTCAGCGCCGTGATTTCGACATAGACAATCTGCTGCGCTACGCACGCATCTGCCGGGTTGAGACGGTGATGCGCTCCTATCTGGAGGCGCTGCTATGACCCGAAACGTAGCGGCCTCTGTGCGCCAGCGTTTGCTGAACCGCGCTAGAATGGTCTACCTGGGCGCCATCAACAGCCGGATGAAAGACTTTTACGACATCTGGTTGCTGGCTACCCGCTTTGCCTTTGACGGCTCACTCCTGGCCCGGGCGATCAGGGAAACATTCTACCGGCGACAGACAACCCTCCCCGTAGCCCCGTTCGCATTCAGCGACGCCTTTGCTCAGGACAGAGAGAAACAGGCCCAGTGGATTGCGTTTATTCGTCGTCATCACCTTGAGGACACCCCCACTACCTTGCACGAGACCATCCAGATCATTGCGGCGTTTCTCCAACCCGCAATCTACGCACTGTCCGAGGGACAGCCATTCGACCGGTATTGGCGCCCTGGCGGCCCCTGGTTGTCGTCAAATAGCCAGCAGAATCGTCCGCCGACCGCACAAGGAAGTCCACAATGACCCACTGCCCCAGTTGCGGACGTTACACCGGGCCCTACGAGGCCTGCCCCTACTGTGGCGCCCATCTGACCAGGCGCATCACCGTCCGCATCGTCAAGATCGCCGCAATCGCGCTTGCCACCGTGGGGCTCGCCGCCCTCTGGTTCGCCGCCACCCGCGCCGAGGTACCCCTCATCCACATCGGGCAGGCCGGCGCGACGATGAACATGGCCTACGTGCGGCTGGAGGGCCACTGCACCCGCGCCCCCTCCTACGACCCCGAAAGTGAGTATCTCAGTTTCTGGATCGAGGACGACACGGGAGAGATACGTGTCTCGGCCTACCGGGCGGAGACGCGGCAGATCATTGAGCAGGGCCGCGTGCCCGCGCTGGGCGACCTGGTCGAGGTGGCCGGCACACTGCGCGTGCGCGAGGATTTTCTCGCACTCACGGTCAACGTGCCTGAGCAACTCGAAATCACCCGCGCCGAGCCGGTGGACCGCGCCATCGGTACCATCGTGCCGGAGGACCAGTACCTGCGCGTGCGGGTGCGCGGGCAGGTGCGCCAGGTCTACGAGCCTTACGAGGGGCTAACGCTCATCACCATCCGCGACGAGACCGGCTCTATCCCCGTCGCCGTGAGCGAGCACCTGATTGCGCTCGACAGCATCACTCCCACGCTGCACTTCTCGACGGGCCAGCCTGTCGAGGTCGTAGCGACCGTCTCCCTCTACGGCGACACCCCGCAACTCGTCCCCGCCTCCCTCGCCGACGTCGTGCCGCTCGGCCAGCAAGTACCCATCGCCGTCGAGAAAAAGATCGGCGAACTGACGACCGCCGACGTGGGGCAACTGGCCGTCGTGCGCGGCGCCGTCACCGAGGTAAACCCCTTCTCCTCCGGCGTCAAGTACACGCTGGACGACGGCACAGGCGCGATCATCGTGCTCCTGTGGCAGTCAGTCTACGACGCGCTCCCCGACCCGGCGGCGCTGGACGTGGGCGCGGAGGTGCAGGTGCAAGGAGAGGTCTCCCAGTACCGGGGCCAACTGGAAGTGATCCCCGAACTGGCCGAGGACGTGCAGGTGGTTGAGGTTAAGGTTGAGGTTGAGGTTGAGACGCGGGCCATCGGCGATGTCACATCTACCGACGTGGGCGCGACCTTGCTGCTGGCGGGCACGCTGGGCGAGCCGGAGGCGTTCTCAGCCGGCACCAAGTTTCCACTGCAGAATGACACCGGAACCATCGTCCTGCTCCTGTGGCAAAATGTCTACGAGGCCATCCCCGACACCGGCCAACTGGTGACCGGTGCGCGGGTCGAGGTGGTGGGGCGGATTGACGAGTACCGGGGTGAGTTGGAGATTATCCCGGAGGCGGATGGCATAACCATTACTGGCGCTGGGCCAGCCCCTACCCCGGAACCGGCAGAAGCCGCCCTCAGCACCGACGTGATCGCCATCAACACCATCACCCCGGCTCAGGTAGGGCATAAGGCAACCGTCCAGGGAACCTTGGGGGAGAAAGAGACGTTTTCCGCCGGGAACAAGTTCGAGTTGAGTGACGGCACGGGTACCATCATCCTGCTTCTCTGGCAGAACGTCTACGACGCTATCCCGGACGCTGACCGGCTGGTGGCGGGAGCGACAGTCAAGGTGATAGGCCAGATTGAAGAGTATCGGGGCGCGTTGGAGATCATCCCGGAGGCGGATGGGGTGCTGGTGATGGAGTAGGATGGAAGAATGGAGGATGGAGAATAGAGAATGGAGATCGTTATACAAATAAGACTGTTCGCAGGCATTATGATCGCGCTGGCGGTGGCGCTGACCGGGTGCGGGGGGACGCTTGAGCCGACGGCGACGCCTACCCCCACGCCATCGCCGCCACCGACCGCTACGGCTACCCCCGCGCCGACGGACACGCCGCTGCCGACGGACACGCCACAACCAACAAAGACGCCGCTGCCAACGAATGCCCCCACGCCCATACCCTCCCACACCCCCACACCCCCACACACAGACACCCCCACGCCGGAGGACACCCCGACACCTGTCGTCGAACTGACGCCCATTGATGCCATCACCGCCGGCCGCACTGGCGAGGAAGTGACGGTGGAGGGCACGGTCGTCGGCGCGGCCAGTTTCTCGGCCGGCTTCAAATTCACGTTGGACGACGGCACGGGACAGGTGGTGCTCCTGCTGTGGCACAACGTCTACGATGATTGCTGGGACGCGGCAAGCATCAACCTGGGCGCGAAGGTGCGCGCTACCGGTGAGGTCGGCCAGTACGAGGGGGAGTTGCAGATTGAGCCAGGCTTCGGCGGGGACGTGAAGGCCATCGAAGGCGCGGTCGCCTGGGCCACCCCACGCGAGATTGGCTCCCTCACCGGCGACGATGAGGGGCAGCGGGTGATGATCGAGGGGGAGGTCATTCGCGTGGAGGGACTGCGCAGCGCGGTCAAGGTGTTCGTCGGCGACGACAGCGGAGAAATTCTCGTCTTTGTCTGGCGCAACGTGCTCGACCGCATCGCCGACAACACCACGCTGGGCACGCCGGGCAGCCGCGTGCGGGTCGTTGGCACGGTGGAGATGTACGAGGGCAATCTGGAGGTCGTGCCGGCGCTGCCCAGCGACGTGATGGTGCTGGGGATGCCGTAACAGGAGAGCAATGGCCGCAGGTGAAATGATGATTATGCTGCTGATGGCTGTTGGCGGCGCGCTGGTTGCGTCGGTGCTGGCAATCGTGCCGGCGCTGCACATCTACAACGTCGCCGGTTTCATCATCCTGGCCTCGGCCCATCTTGGCGAATCTGTGCCGCCGGAACACCTGGCGATGTTCTTTCTCGGAATGATCACCAGTTACGCCATGCTGAACACTATCCCCAGCATCTTTTTCTCCGCGCCCGACGATTCCACCATCTTTGTGGTGCTACCGGGACAAAAGTACCTCCTGCAGCGGCGCGGGTACGAGGCGGTGGTGCTGACCGGCATCGGGGGCTTGGGCGGCATCGCAGTTCTGGCGCTGCTCACGCCCGTCGCCTCGTCCCTCTTCCCGGCGCTGCGGGCCATCCTCCAGCCCCACCTGCACTGGATTTTGTGGACTATCATCACCTACATGCTCATGTCCGAGTGGCCCAAAGGCTCCGACCGCGCCCCGGCGGGCTGGCGCCGCTGGTGGGACGGCTGGAAATCGCTCACGGCGGGACTGATTACTTTCCTGCTCTCGGGCCTCCTGGGGTTCATCCTGCTCTACCGCAGCCTGGTGCCGGTGACGGTGGCCTACCAGAACCTGCTCCCGGCCTTCGTCGGCCTCTTTGCCGTGCCCTGGATTTTGCAGAACATTCTCTCGCGGGTCGAGTTGCCAGAGCAGCACATTGCCCAGTCCGTAGACATCACGCCGGGGCTGTTCCTGCGCGGGACGTTCGCGGGCGCATTGGGCGGGCTGTTCGCCGCCTTCTTCCCGGTCGTGACCGGAGGCATCGGTGGCTTCATCGCCGGTCACGCCACCGCGCAGCGGGACGACCGGCTGTTCATCATCTCGCAGGGCGCCTCCAAAATGATCTATTACGTGGGCGGCTTCCTGTTCTTTTTCGTGCCGGGGCTGCACCTGACGCGGGGCGGGATGGCGTGGATGCTGAGCAGCCTGTGGTCATCCTACACGGTGCAGACCTACTACCTGGCGGTGGCGGCGGTAGTCCTCACCGGCGTCCTCTCGTTCTTCCTGCTTTTGCTGATGACGCGCCTGGCGATCAAATTGGTTGCCCTGGTGCACTATCGCTGGATCAGCCTGGGCACGCTGGCGCTGCTTCTGATCATTGTCGTCGGGACAACGGGCTGGGGCGGCCTTCTCTTATGCGCGGTCGCCACCGGCATCGGTCTCATCCCCGTGATGTGGGGCTCCCGCCGCATGAATTGTATGGGCGTCCTCCTGCTGCCGATTGCGTTGAATATGGTGGGGGTGGGAGGTGCGGTGGCGGGATGGCTGGGACTGGTCAAATGACATACGAACACAGGTAGTCCGCAACGGTCTCAATGTAGGCCGCGCCGTGCTGTGAGCCGTGGTCTGTCTGGGCGTAACCTTTCAGCAGACGATGCAGCACCTCCTCCTGGGCCTCAGGTCGTGGTGGAGGAAGCGGGGCGGTTTGCACTTGTGTCAGCGCCGCCGTCAGGTATAATTGGGACGGACAAATGGCTACCCTACTCTTGAAAACCAAACTCTATATCCCACCCGTCCGGCCAGAACTGGTGCCGCGACCGCGCCTGATTGAGCGGTTGAACGCGGGGCTGCACCGCAAACTGACGCTCGTCTCCGCCCCGGCCGGCTTTGGCAAGACCACGCTGTTGAGCGCATCAAAATCGCCGCTACCGAGAGGTGGTAGACTATGAATGTAACCACCGAGTCCAGGCAGTCGGAAGAGACTCCAGGGGAAAGCGAAGTCAAGTTTCGCTTGCTCTTTGAAAGGTCGCCCGACGCCATGCTCCTACTTGACGGAGACGTGTTCATAGACTGCAACCAGGCCGCCGTGGAGATGATGGGCTGTGCCAGCAAGGAGCAGTTGTTGGCCCTTCGTCTGTATGACATCTCTCCCGAAAGGCAACCCGACGGACGGCTCTCTACTGAAAAAGTGCGCGATCTGGTTGCCGCCGCGTTCAGGGAGGGGAGTCTGCGGTTCGAGTGGGTGCATCGCGCCGTTGACGGCACAGATTTTCCGGTGGAAGTGCTGCTCACCACCATACCCCTACGTGGCGAGAAGGCGCTGCACGTCGCGTGGAGAGACATCACCGAGCGCAAGCGGGCAGAGGAGGAACTGCGGGAAAGAGAAACACAATACCGGGGCATCTTTGTGTCAACCTCTGACGCTCTTCTCATATTTGACTTTGACGGAACAATCGTCGAAGCCAACCCCGCTGCGTGCAAGATGTACGGTTACCCCTACGAGGAACTGGTCGGGTTGTCCGGGAAGGAGATCGTCCGTCCAGATTACTGTCACCTCTTTGAGGACTTTAAGAGACAGGTGAGAGCCAGCGGCCGGTTCAGCGCCCAGTCAGTTGATCTCCGCAAAGATGGGAGTTCCATCAACGTCGAGGTGTACGGGGCTTCCTTCAGTTATAAAGGCCAGCCCCATCTCCTGGCGGTCGTGCGGGACGTCACTGAGAGGGTGCGGGCTCGCCAGATGCTGGAGCAGCGCGTCGAAGAGCGCACGCGCGAGTTGCAGACACTGCTGGATGTCACTGCGGCGGCCAGTAGTTCGTTAGAGTTAGACGAAATGTTGAGCTCCACGCTGGACCGCCTGGTGGCCCTGGTGGGAGCCTCGCGGGCCGGCGTGATGCTGCTGGACGGCGAGTCGGGAGAACTGGAACCGAGAATGTTGCGGCCGGAGCGTCCTGTTGCGCTGGATGACCTGGCGGAAATGACCCGCGCATGCCACGCGGTGATTGCCGGCGGCGAACCGCTCTACGTGCCGCCGGACCCGGAAAAGGGCTTTGTCGAACCCGGTGCTCTGTTACCCCTCCGAGTTCGAGGACAGGCTCTGGGGGTGCTGGTAATTATCGGTCCGCAGGGCAGCGCGTTCAGCGAGGGACACCTGGCTCTTTTCGAATCAATTGCCGACCAACTCGGTGTATCTGTGGAGAACGCCCGACTCTACGAGCAAGTCGAGCGAGCCGCCGTGGCCGCCGAGCGCAGCCGCTTGGCCCGCGACCTGCACGACGCCGTGACCCAGACGCTCTTTTCGGCCGGCCTGATCGCCGAGGTGCTCCCACGTATCTGGGAGCGTCACCCGGAGGAGGGACGGCGGCGCCTGGAGGAGCTGCGCCAGTTGACCCGGGGCGCGTTGGCCGAGATGCGCACGCTGCTCCTGGAACTGCGTCCATCGGCCTTGATTGACGCAGAGTTGGACGACCTACTGCGCCAACTGGCCGAGTCGATCACCGGCCGGGCGCGGGTGCCGGTCAGCGTGGAGGTGGAGGGCGAGTGCGCGCTGCCGCCCGAGGTGAAAGTCGCGTTGTACCGTATCGCGCAGGAGGCGCTGAACAACGTGGCCAAACACGCCGGGGCCAGCCAGGCGATGGTGAGCCTGCGCTACATCCCTCCCGATGTCGGGGGGGAACGAGGGGGGGCTGTCGAGTTGCGCGTCAGCGACGACGGGCGCGGCTTTGACCCGCAGGGCGTCGCGCTGGAGAGCCTGGGGCTAGGCATCATGCGCGAGCGGGCCGAGGCTATCGCCGCCGCGCTCGATGTTGACAGTGAGATTGGCCACGGCACGCAGGTCGTGGTCGTTTGGAAAGACACAGGAGGAGAGGAGCAACTATGACCGAGACAAATCTTATTCGCGTGATGCTGGTAGACGACCACGCCGTAGTGCGCAGCGGACTGTCCGCTTTCCTGCTGGCCTTTGATGACCTGGAACTGGTCGCAGAGGCCGGCGGTGGCGAGGAGGCAGTGCGCTTGTGCGAACAATTCCAGCCCGACGTGGTGCTGATGGACCTGGTGATGCCGGGGATGGACGGGGCGGCCGCCACCCGCGCTATCCGTGAGCGCTGCCCGCAGATACAGATCATCGCCCTGACCAGTTTCAAGGAGAAGGAGTTGGTGCAGGGGGCGCTGGAGGCCGGGGCCATCGGCTACCTGCTCAAGAACGTCACTGCCGGCGAACTGGCCGACGCCATCCGGGCCGCCCACGCCGGACGGCCCACGCTGGCCCCGGAGGCGGCCCAGGTGCTGATCCAGGCCACGAGGGAACCGCCCGCGTTGGGCTTTGACTTGACCCCCCGCGAGCGAGAAGTGCTGGCGTTGATGGTCGAGGGATTGAGCAACCCCGAGATCGCCGCGCGGCTGGTGGTGAGCCCTTCCACGGCAAAGTTCCACGTCAGCAACGTTCTCTCCAAACTGGGCGTGTCCAGCCGCACCGAGGCGGTAGCGCTGGCCCTGCAACATCACCTGGTCACCTGACCAGGTAAAAGACTACCCACCTGACCAGGCTCAAAACTCCCCGGTTGGCCGATGCGCCAGGGAGTTTTTTGTGTTACACTGAGGGTGCAAGATCAAGCGGAAAACCGCTCAATCAAAAGAAGCGAATCGGAGGTGGTATAGAAGAAGCAGATTGAGATGCAGGAAGTGGTGATGAACGTGCCGAGCAGCGTGCTGGCTCCGCTGCTCGGCCAGGGGCAAAGTGAGCCAGAAGTATACTCAACAGAAAGAAAGGAGTGCTAAAAATGAACATGAAATCTAAACTCGTTCCCGTCATCCTCGGGGCCCTGGTGACCATGGTCTTGGGGCCTATTGCCTTCGTGGTCCTGTCTCACTGCCATGTCAACGACCCTGTGCTGTCGGCTGTGCTGGCTGTGCTGGCTGCGCTTCTCTGCTCCCTGAGCGGAGGATACGTGGCAACTCGCCTGGCGCAGGTTCGGGAACTGACCACCGGCGCGTTTAGCGGGCTGGTAGCTGGACTGGTTATGCTGTTGGTGGCAGCCGTGGTCAGCAGGCTGGCGGTGAACACCACCCTAGCCTCCGTACTGCTCATCCTTGTCTGGACGGTGGGTGGGGCACTAGGCGGGTGGCTGACACGTGTCAGGCTTTCGCTGGAAGCAGAATGACAATGACTACCCAGCAGATACAAACCGACGAGACTCAGGACGCTGCAGGCTCAAGGTGACACCTGGTCACCTGACCAGGTAAAAGACTACCCACCTGACCAGGTACAAAACTCCCCGGTTGGCCGATGCGCCGGGGAGTTTTTTGTGTTACACTGTGGGCGGAAGTGAGGAGTAAGTGAGTAAACAAGTAAACAAGTAGACAAGGAGGAAGGGCGATGGAGTTCATCAATCCGTATCTGGTTCAACGGTTGGCGGAAGAGCGCGTGAAGGATGCGCTGCGTGAGGCTGAACAGGCCCGGCTGATCCGGGCGGCCCAAGGGCCACGGAAGGCGTGGAAAGAGTGGTTCAATGTGGTAGGGGCGATCTTGAGCGGGCTGGTGGGTTTTGTCGCCGGCCGGTGAGGTGAGGCGTATGCGTGTTTTATTGGCTGATGATCAATCCAAGGTACGCTCGGCACTGCGGCTGGTGTTGGAGCAGCAGCCGGGCATCCACATCCTGGGGGAAGCCGTTGACGCCACAGGTCTGTTAGACTGGATGAAGGCGGCTTGCCCCAACCTGGTATTGCTCGACTGGGAGTTGCCCGGTCTGGGAGCAGATAACCCTTCGACAGGCTCAGGGCAAGGATTGTTGCCCACCCTGCGCGAACTTTGTCCGGGCCTGATGGTGATCGCCCTCAGTGGGCGGCCGGAGGCGCGCCAGGCGGCGCTGGATGCCGGAGCCGATGCTTTCGTCAGCAAGGGCGACCCGCCGGAACGGTTGTTGGCGGCGGTGAATGATTGTTGCCATAGACGACACAACAACGAATTTGGAAAGGAACGAATTTAGAAGGAGGGAGAGTAATGTTGTTCGATCCATATCTGGCTCAACGGTTGGCAGAGGAGCACATAAAGGACAGGCTGCGCGAGGCCGAGCAGTACCGGCTGATCCGGGCAGCCCAAATCCCCCAGAAGACGCGGGGATGGTGGGCGTCGCTGGCGTTGATGCTCGGCAGTCTGGTGGGCCTCGTCGTTTGACCGCAGAGTTGATGGGCGGCGACCAGGCGGTCTACCGCTTTGAGATCGGCGTGATTGCGGAAGGATAGATAGTCGAAAGGAGAAGAAAAATGAACCTCGTGGTTAAAGTAGTCATAACGCTCATCGGCCTTCTCGCGGTTCTGGTGGCTATCGGCTGGTTGGGACTCCAGGTGCAGCCGAAACCCTTTCCCGCCTACCCGGAGCAGACACCGGCGCTGAACACCGTCGAGTTGCCGGCAGATTTACCGGCGCCCGTTGCCCGCTACTACGAGACCATCATCGGAGATCAGATTCCGGTCATCGAATCGGCGGTGATCAGCGGACGGGGCAAGTTGCGGGTCTTTGGCCTGCGCTTTCCCGCGCGCTTCAGATTCACCTACATCGCCGGTCAGGGCTACCGGCATTACATTGAAGCGACCATCTTTGGCTATCCGGTGATGAAAGTCAACGAATGGTACCTCGACGGCCAGGCCCGCATGGAGTTGCCCGTCGGCGTGATCGAGAACGAGCCGAAAATTGATATGGCCGCCAACCTGGCTCTGTGGGGGGAGTCAGTCTTTTGGCTGCCGTCTATACTCGTTACCGATCCCCGCGTGCGCTGGGAAGCGATTGACGACACGAACGCCCGCCTCGTGATTCCTTTCGAGGATGGCGAGGATACCTTCACCATCACGTTTGATCCGCAGACCGGGCTGATCCGCGCGATGGAGGCGATGCGCTACCGGGAAGCCACAGACGAGGCCAAGATTCCCTGGCGCAACGAGCCGCTGGGCTGGCAGACCTTCCAGGGGATTGAGATTCCATCGCCCGCCGCCACGACCTGGCTGGACGAGGGAACGCCCTGGTCCGTGTGGACGATTGAGGACGTGGTCTACAACGTGGATGTCTCTGAGTATATCAAGGCGAAGGGGTATCAGGAGGGAGCAAAATGACAGCAAGTCAACTGGATCATAAACAGCGTTTGTTCAAGCGCGTCGGGGAGCGGCTGCGCCGGGTATGGAACAGCGTTGCCCCCGGCCCACGGGCGTGGCGCGGGGCGGCGTGGGGGGCGCTCGTCGCGCTGGCCTCGATCCTGCTGGTGACGGCCTACAGCATGTTCGCCCCCGCCGGGATCGCGCGTTTCGCCACCGGCACGCTCCTGTTCCTGGCCGCGTTCGCCCTCGCCGGGGGACTCGTGACCCTGGCCTGGCGCATCCTCAAGGGTATTCCTACTTTCTACGTCTGGGTGTTGGCCTGCGCGGTGGCAGCGCTCGGCCTGCTGACGTTGTTTGTGTTGCCCGTGTTGCTCGGTTTACTCGCGGCCGGCTTTGGCGCCATCGTCGTTGCCTCGCTCCTGGGGGCTGCGCTCTCGGCGCTGGCGCGCGGCGGCTGGCGGGAGGCCACCAGGGTCCGGCGATCCATTGCCGTCGTCGGGCTGGCGCTCGGCGTAGCGGGGCTGGTATTGGGCGCCGCCTGGCTGCTCGACGATGGGTCGCCGCTGGTGTTGCCACCGGACGCGGAGGTGCAGGTCGAACCACTGGCCATGCCCGATCCTTCCCAACCGGGATCATACACCGTGCGCACCCTGTTCTACGGCAGCGGGCAGGACCGCCACCGCGTGGAATACGGCGCGGACGTGGACCTGGTCACCGGGCCGGTGGACGGGTCGGCGCTGGTGGAACGGTGGACGGGGCTGCGGACCGGCTACTGGGGCTTTGGCCCCGAAACGCTGCCCCTCAACGGGCGGGTGTGGTACCCGGAGGGCGCGGGTCCTTTTCCGCTGGTGTTGATCGTGCATGGCAACCACATGATGGAGGACTTTTCGGACCCCGGCTACGCCTACCTGGGCGAGTTACTGGCCAGCCGGGGGTTCATCCTGGTCTCGGTGGACGAGAATTTCCTCAACCTCTCTCCCTTTTCCGACGCGCTGGTGATCAGTTCGTTGAAAGAGGAAAACGACCTGCGGGGCTGGCTGCTGTTGGAACACCTGCGGGTGTGGCGCGACTGGAACGCGATCCCGGACAACCCGTTCTACCACAAGGTGGACTTGGACAACCTGGCCCTGATAGGCCACTCGCGGGGCGGGGAGGCGGTGGCGGTGGCGGCGGCGTTCAACAATCTACCCTACTACCCGGACGACGCGACCGTGCGCTTTGATTACGGTTTCAACATCCGCTCGGTGGTGGCTATTGCGCCAATAGATAGTCAATACAAGCCGACCGGACGGGGGACGGTGTTGGAGAACGTGAATTACCTCGTCCTGCACGGGGCGCACGATATGGACGTGATCTCTTTTGCGGGGGCCAGGCAGTACGCGCGCGTGCGCTTCACCGACGGGGGGAACTGGTTCAAGGCCGGTCTGTACATCTATGGGGCCAATCACGGGCAATTCAACACCTCCTGGGGGCGCAAAGACCTGTTCGAGCCGTTGATGCGGGTGTTCAACCTGCAACAACTGATGCCCGCCGAGCAACAGGAGCACATCGCCGAGGTCTATATCAGCGCGTTCCTCGAGGCCACCCTGCGCGGAGAGTCAGGCTACCGGCCCCTCTTCCGGGATCACCGCCGGGCGCGGGAGTGGCTGCCGGACACGATCTATATCAGCCAGTACGAGGACGCGGGCACACGGCTGGTCAGCACGTATCAGGAGGACATTAACGTGGCGACGACGACGCTGCCCGGCGGCGCGCAGGTGGGCGAAAACCTGGCCGTCTGGCGGGAGCAGTTGGTAAAGGCCAAGTGGGGCGACATGGACAACCACGCGGCTTACCTGGGCTGGGACACGGACGCTTCGGCGACGACGGCCCGTTATACGATCCAACTGCCTGAGCGCGGCCTGACGTTGACCCAAAACAGCATCCTGGTCTTTGCGCTGGCCGACGCGAATGAGGACCCCACCCCGGAGACAAAAGACGAAGGGCAGAAAGGCCCACGCAAGCCAATAGATTTGACGGTAGAAGTGGTGGACAGCGCGGGGGAGGTGGCCCGCCTGCCCTTGAGCCACTTTGCGTTCCTGCAGCCGCAACTGGAAGGGCGGATCGGCAAAGCCGCGTTCATGTCCCCTCTGCCCCGGTCGGAGGTGGTGTTCCAGCATTTCGAGTTCCCGCTGGCGGCTTTCGTTGCAGCGAACTCCGCCTTTGACCCCGCCGGCCTGGCGCAGGTGCGCCTTGTCTTTGACCGCACTCAGGTGGGAGTCGTCGTGCTGGATGATATTGGTTTCCGGGATTGAAAGCAGGGCTGCTCTTCATTTGGGGATATGGGAAATTCGGCTACGTGATCGCCACATTGTAGGCGATTTCGCCTGGAATTGGCAAAGGGATACTTGCGCAGAACTGAGAGCCGGGTATACTAACAACATCAGAGCCTCACGGTCAGGTAGAAAGGCCAGGCCACAATGAACCACGCCCAAATCACAAACTTTATCTGGAACATTGCGGACCTGATCCGCGACCACTACAAGCGCAGCAAATACCCCGACGTCATCCTGCCCTTTACCGTCCTGCGCCGCCTGGATTGCGTCCTCGCTCCTACTAAGAATAAAGTCCTGACCGTTCATAACAGGTTCAAAGGCGACCTCTCCCCCGACGCCCTCGACCAGCAACTGCGGCGCGCCGCCGGTTTCGTCTTTTACAACACCTCCCACTATGATTTTCAACGGCTGCTCAACGACCAGGACGCCATCTATGCCAACGTGGTCAACTATCTCAACGGCTTTAGCGAGAATATGCGCCAGGTGATTGAGAACTTTAACCTGCGCAACACTGTCGAGACGCTGCACCAGGCCGGTCTGCTCTACCAGGTGGTGCAGACCTTTGCCCAGGCCGACCTGCACCCCGACGTCGTCTCCAACCACCTTATGGGCGCGGTTTTTGAGGAACTGATCCGCCGCTTTAACGAGGCTTCCAACGAAAACCCCGGTGAGCACTTTACGCCCCGCGACGTCGTGCGCCTGATGGTGGACCTGCTCCTGGCGGGGGACGATGATTTCGTCAAAACGCCGGGCCTCATCGTCAAGGTCTATGACCCCTGCTGCGGCACTGGCGGTATGCTGACCATCGCCCAGCAGCGCATTCGAGAGGTCAACCCCACGGCCAGGGTCTACCTCTACGGCCAGGAGGTCAACCCCGAGACTTTTGCCGTCTGCAAGTCCGATCTCTACATGAAGAGTAAGGATGGGCGGGAGGCGGAGGGCATCAAGAAAGGCAGCACTCTCTCCGACGACCAACACGTGGGCGAGCGTTTTCACTACCTGATCACCAATCCCCCCTACGGCAAGGACTGGCGGGTTGACAAAGTGCGCGTCGAGGCGGAGGCCCGGCTGGGCTACGGCGGGCGCTTTGGCGCCGGCACACCCCGCATCAGCGACGGCCAACTGCTCTTTTTGCAGCACATGCTCGCCCACCGCTTTGAGGCCAGA
Source organism: Anaerolineae bacterium (assembly GCA_016783285.1). Next base: position 1,957 of record JADHWW010000130.1, on the reverse strand, counting down.
CGAGACCACAGCCGCGTGGCCATCATCATGAACGGCTCGCCCCTCTTTACCGGCGACGCTGGCAGCGGCGAGAGCGAGATCCGGCGCTGGATTCTGGAGCACGACTGGTTGGAGGCTATCGTCGCTCTGCCCGAACAATTATTTTACAACACCGGCATCGCCACCTACGTCTGGATACTGACCAACAAAAAGCCCCCGCACCGCCAAGGCAAAGTGCAGCTCATTGACGCCGGCGACTTTTGGGAACCGCGCCGCAAATCGTTGGGCGACAAGCGCCGCGACGTCAGCCCGGCCCACCGCCAACAGATCGTCCAACTCTACCTCGACTTTACTTCCCCCCCGCAAGCGGGGGGGACTGAGGGGGAGCAACAGGTCAAGATTTTCCCCAACCAAGCCTTCGGCTACCGCAAGATTCGCGTGGAGCAGCCCCAGCGGTTAAATTTTTGCGCCACGCCAGAGCGGGTCGCCCGGCTGCGGGAGGAGCGCGCCTTCCAGAATCTGGCCCAGTCGCGCAAGGTGGACGACGAGGCCCGCGCCGCCCAGGAGGCCGAGGGGTGCCGCAAGCAGGAGGCCATCGTCGCTGCGCTGGAGGGAATGGCCGGCGAGGTCTACCGTGACTGCCAAAAGTTCGACGCCGCGCTCAACCTCAACCTTAACCTTAACCTCACCCTCAACCTCAAAGCCGCCATCCGCCGCGCGCTGAGCCAGCGGGACGAAGAGGCCGAGATCTGCCGCGATAGCCGCGGCCGCCCCCGCCCCGACAAGGCGTTGCGCGATTACGAGCGCGTGCCGCTGGGCCGGCCGGTGGAGGACTATTTTGCCCAGGAGGTGCGCCCCCACCTGCCCGATGCCTGGATAGACGAGGGATACACCGACGAGCAGGACGGCGGGGTTGGCCGCGTGGGCTACGAGATCAACTTTAACCGCTACTTTTACGAGTACGAACCGCCCCGCCCGTTGGAAGAGATCGAGGCCGATATCCGCGTTGCTCAGGAAAAGATCCTGGCCCTGCTGGAGATCGTGGAATGACCCGTTGGCAGCCCTATCCCGAATACAAGGACTCTGGCGTAGAGTGGTTGGAGGAGATTCCGGCACATTGGGAGGCAAGACGGCTCAAGTATGCGGCTGCCATCAATACAGGCACGCTCCCCGAAAATATGGAGCCCGATTTTGGTCTGCAATACGTTGACATCGGGAATGTTGACTCCACAGGCAACATTCTGGACGTTCAGGAAATGCCCTTTGAAAGGGCGCCATCTCGCGCTCGCCGTCAGGTTCGACATGGTGACACCATCATTTCAACAGTTCGCACGTACTTGAAGGCCATCGCTTACATTGACCATCCGCCAGACAACTTGATTGTTTCGACAGGATTTGCTGTGTTACGACCCAGACCCGAACTTGAACCCAGGTATTTATGGCGCTTGGTGCAATCCCAAGGTTTTGTGGATGCGGTTGTGGCACACTCAGAGGGCATTGGCTATCCAGCCATTGCGCCGACCAAACTAACTGAGTTGCCGGTTTGGATTCCTTCCATTCCCGAACAACGCGCCATCGCCGCCTTCCTCGACCGCCAGACCGCCCGCCTCGACGCCCTGATCGCCGAGCAGCGCCGCCTCATTGAGTTGCTGCAAGAGCGCCGCGCCGCCCTCATCAGCCGAGCCGTCACTCGGGGAGTGCCTCCAGGTGCGACGCACTTCCAAAGTGCGTCGCACCTAAAGATGAAGGATTCCGGCATCCCCTGGCTGGGGGAGATTCCGGAGCATTGGGAAGTGATACCAATCAAATATCTTGCTCGATTGAAAAGTGGCGATAGCATCACAGCTCTTGATATCAGTGAGGATGGACCATATTTAGTTTATGGGGGTAATGGAGTTCGTGGTTTTACATCGGCATTTACCCATGAAGGCGATTTTGTACTTATCGGCAGACAAGGTGCTCTGTGTGGCAATATAAA
>JADHWW010000028.1 GCA_016783285.1 Anaerolineae bacterium | reverse complement strand
AAGCCAATGGCGTTTCTGCGAAACTTTGTTCAAGTAATCACTGTCCCACCTGGCGACCTGGTCTATTACCTGGTGACCCTGTTCGCTATTCAACTCATCCTGGGAATAGCGTTCGGGCACTGGAATCGCCACCGCCGTGATCCGGCCGCCATACGGCTGCTGGTGGCTGGGCTAGGCTTTTTCCTGGCGTGTGTGCTGCTGATGCTCATCGCTGCGCTCGACCGCGTCGGTGTGCTATCGGCCAACGTCGTCCTGCCCCCCCTCGAGCGCTTCCTCAATCTCGCCACATTGTTGCTGGTCGCCTGGGCTGTCTTGCCGATCCTGGAGCAATACCCGCGTCTGGGCACAGCACTGTTGCTCCTCACTCTCCTGATAGCCGCAGGCGCTTACGCGGCTTGCGCCGCTCTCTGGCCCCAGGCCGAGGCCCAGGCCATCGCTTACAACGGGTATTGGCAAGAGACGGCGTGGGAGTTCTCCACGATAGCAGTTCTCGTACTGGCCCTCATCGCCGGTGTGGTGTGGCGCGGGGACGATTGGGGCCTGATCACCTGCCTGGTTGCCCTCTGGCTCACCGGTCACGTCTTGCAGTTCACAGTTCCAATTCTCGATTCCCACACCGCCGGGTGGGTGTGGCTGGCCAACCTGGCTGCCCTGCCGCTACTGGCTGGCCTCGTGTATCGCCACGCGCTGAGGGCCTCCCCGGCCGCCGCCGGGGATACCGTCCTGGAATTGGTCAGTATTCTCGAGGCCACCCAGCGCATCGAGGCGGCTCGTGACGTCGAGGTGGCCCTGGGATTGGCCGCCTCGGCCATCGCCCGCGCGTTGGGAGCCGACATGGTCGCCATCGGTTTTCCGCTGCCCGAGCTGGCCAAGGGCATACGTATCGTCGCCCTTCATCCTCCGACCGGCGTAATGCTGGCGCATCAAGAGCCGACGCTGCTTGCATCTGGCTACCCCCTGCTGGCCACCGTCCTCCAGACCGGCCGCCTGCAGAGCGCGTATGCTCCGCGCAAGGACCCTACGATCGCTGCCCTGTACCGCAACCTGGGCTTTGAGCAACCAGGCCCCTTGTTGGTGCAGCCTCTGACCGGTGGAAAAGCCCTGCTGGGCGTTATGCTGGTCGGGAACCCGGCCTCTCAGCGGCATTGGACGGCGCGCGACGAACAGATCGTCCAGGCCACGGGCGCAGCGGTGGCGGCGTCGCTGACCAGCGCCCGTCGCCGGGAGGCCACCGACCGCAGCGCCGAGTTGCAAAAGGTCCTCAGTGAAGCGCCCCGCCTGGCACAGCGAGCGACTGAGTTGGAGGCCGAACTGGAATATCAACAGCAACGATCTGAGGAACTGGCCACCAAACTACGCCTGCGAGAGCAGGAAGCCGCAACCCGGAGTCAGGCTACAGCCGCAGCCGCCATCTGGGAGGAGGAGGTACGCGAGTTGGCTGAGGCTCGCGCCACGTTGGAAGCCGAGTTGACCGAGTGGCAAGAGAAAGCAGAGCAACTTGGGCGCTCGCAGGCCGATTTGCAGATGCAACTGACCCAGGCGCGGGCTGCGCCATCTGCCGGCCAATGCGAGATGATAGTCGCATTGATCCACGAACTTGGCATCCCGATGACCTCCATCGCTGACCATATAGACTTGCTGCTGGGCGAGAACGTGGGCATCATCGGCGAAAAGCAGCGCCGGTCTCTGCAGCAGGTCAAGGCTAACGTCGAGCGCATGAGTAGGCTGCTCAACGATCTGCTCAATGTCGCCACTATAGATGATAGTCCTCCCATCGCCAGTCTGGGCGAGACGGGGGTTGGTTTGTCTATCGCCAAAACGCTGGACGAAGCGCACGGGGGGCGCTTGTGGGTGGAAAGCAAAATGGGAGTGAAGAGTACATTCAGTTTCATCCTACCGCTGTCGCCCGGAGATGAGAACAGCCCCCTCGGCGGCGTTCCCTCACAGAGCGAGGAAGGGGAGGCAGGGGGAGAACGGTGAGCGCGCGACAACGTCTTAGTCCAGGGCAGACCTCTGGCATAAGGCAACTGCTGGGGGGCCTCGTCGTCACGCTGGTCAGCGTAGGTCTCCTGATGGGCGGTTTCTTGCTGAGTCAACTCGATGCATCGGGCGTGCGTCCGTCTCCTACCCGGGCGATTGCGGCGCTCTCACCATCCCCCACGCTGTTCCTACCCACAATCGTTCCTTCATCTTCTCCCACGACGTTGCCCTCCTCTCCATCACCAGCAGCAGAAACGACCGTCCTGCCAACGCCTACTTTTTCCGCGCCCTCCACCCTGCCGTCATCTCTGACACCCAGTCCTCCCGCCTTTTACGCCAGCCCCACTCCACGGCCCTCTCCCTGCGGCCCGCCCCTGGGCTGGGTGGTGTACATTGTGCGGCCTGGTGATACCCTCTATTCTCTGTCGCGCCGCTTTGGTGTGAGCGTCGAGGCTATCCGGCGAGCCAATTGCCTGAACAGATACAAGATTTACGCCGGGGAGGCGCTCTTTCTTCCGCCACTACCGCCCACGGCCATTCACACCCACACCCCCACACCCACACCCACCTACACTCCCACACCCACCGAGACCCAGACACCTATTCTTACGCCGACTTGTACACCCACAGAGTCCCCTACCTTCACTCCCACCCCCACGGCCACCTCTACTCTGACGAGCACCGCCACTCATACTCCGACCTACACCCCCACACCCACCGAGTCCCCCGGTCCTACCCTGACGCCCACCTTCACGCCGACCCCCAGTGCGACACCCACCCCAACGGAGTCTCCTACACCCATGTCCACGCCAGTCCCCAGCGCGACGCCCACTCCAACGGAGTCTCCCCCGCCCACGCCCACGCCCACCCCTGGCAGTTAGCGGCGGCTGACAGTGGCGTCGATATGATACCATCTCTTCCGGAAGAATGTCATTTCACCTGCATTCTACCGGCAGATCAACATTGGCTGCCGGGATTCACGCAGCACCTGGTCAACCGCACTGCCAACCACGACTTCCAGCACCGGGCTGAACCCATAGCCGCCCATAATGATCAAATTGCTCTCGTGCACTTGGGCCGTCTTCAGGATCGCCTCGGCGACGGGGCCACTCTCTTTTACGAAGGTGGCCTGCACTCCGCGCGTTTCCAGGTACCCTTGGGCGTGCTCCAGCGTCTCCAGCGTGGCGCGACCACGTTCCATGACAGTCACAACTACCAGGGGAATATCCCACCGGCCTGCCAGGTAGGTGGCGACGAAGAGCGCCTCGTTGGCCTTGGGGCTGCCATCGTAGGATAACAATGCGCGATCCAGGTGGGACGAAGCCCCCGGCACTGCTAACACCGGCCTGGCGCAGCGCCGGATCAGGGTTCGAAACCCCGAACTCAATCTGGCGACCGGTTGGGGCGCGGGGGGATGAGCGAGATTCACGACGACCAGATCGGCCCACCGGGCTCGTTCGCATATCTGGCGCGCCACCCCTCCAACGACGATGGCCAGATTCCCCTGAACGCCAGATGCCTCGCAGCGCCGGTTGAACTCGGCCTGCACAGCCTGGGCCTCCTCACTGTCCTTTTGCGTCTCTGAGGGCACTATGTGGAGGCCGCGCAACCGCCCTCCCTCGCGCCGGGCCACCACCAGGGCTTGTTCCACGGCTTGCCAGCCAACTTCTTCGCCGCTGACGGGCACCAGAATGTCGGCAAACAGGCGGTCGTCCCGGCGGGCCGCCAACTGTTCTCTGCGCCATTGTCCCGGCGCAGGGCCAGCCTCGAACTCATCCGGCGTCACGGCGTCCAGTATCCTCTCGCCTACGCGGGCAACGACGCGCCGTGGCCTGGGGCTGAACCGGGCCGCCAGGTCGGTGGCCGCCGCCTCGGGTTCGATCTCCCACCCCAGCGTTCGCTCCAACGCGGCGCGGTGCTTCGAAACCCAGACGTAGAGGTCGGTTTCCGTCCGCTCGGGAAAATCCCGCAATACGCCCCGCTCTCGAATAACCTGCACCACCGGCAAATAGACCTCATCGTACCAGTGACTGACCGCTTCCTCGTAAGGAATCTCCCGTTTCTGTTCCAGACCCATAAAGTAACGATGAACCTGTATGTGCTCCTCGATCACCCGGTACTGCCCAGGGACAGTCACGTCCAGGTCGGCTTCCGGGCGGGACTCGTCCAGGCGAGTATGCTCCAGAAAGTCGGCGTACTCGGCCTTCAGAATCAGGTCGTCCGGCTGGACGTCGGGCGAGAGAGGTACTTTGGTGCGAACCTCGGTCACGTAAGCCTCGATGTGGGTCGCGCCAACCTGCCGGGCCACCGACACGCGGTGATTGCCGTCCAGCACGAAATAAGTCTGGCCAATCTGGTAGACCTCGATGGGCGGCAACCCGCCCCAACTGGTAACTGCCGTCTTGACTCTCGCCCACCGGCCTTCGTCGCTATCTTGCCGGGGCAAGAAACTGCGCGTAAAGTCAGAATAGCGCCCCACGCTGCCGACGATGGCATCCAGCGGGATTTCCTTCAATCTCTGCGATCCGCTGCTCCTGGCCTTTAACTTGCGGCGCACGTCCTCGAAGGAGAGGAGATCAGCCGATCTGCCGGTCAGCCGGGCCATGATCTCCTGCGTGGCAGCCTGGCGGCGCGCGCGGCGAAAGTCCCGCACGGCCGACGAAAGGCTCAGATTGCTCTGACCTGTCATAACGATGGCCTCCCTGCGGCTGAGCCGCCGATCACAGCACTGTCCAAATCAATCTATGTCCCGTTACCACTATCCAACGTCCAGCCAATAGTATCACGACAATGCGAGACTGTCAAAGTGGCACCTCCACGCGACACGGCCCCGCCTTGTGGGGGCGGAGCCGTGAGGAGTACTGCTTCATTTGTGTGGGTGTATGGGGATCATCCGTTCAACCGCGAGGTGGGGCGGTGCGCTGAAATATGTCGTGCATCTCACCCCGGCGGATCTCGTCATCGGGCTTGACGTGGTAGAGGATGCCATTCAAGGCCTTGCGGTGAAGTGGCGCAGTTTCTCCTCGCTGCGGCCCGCGTCGTCGTAGCGCAGGGCCGGGACTTCGGCGAGCTCAGTCGAGCCGTCGTCGGGCGCGGGGCGCTGGGCGGTGAAGGTGGCCCAGTGAGTCTTTTTCAGTGTCATCAGTGAACTCTGTGCTTCAATGATTCAAACGGGGGCCACAGCGTAGTAGTGTTGCCATTGCAGCGTGTTGGCCTCGTGCGCCGGGGGCCAAAATTGCCCGCAAGCAGCACATCACGTTTCACGCCTTCCGTTGCTCCCTCACCCGTTGGCGCAGGACGTCGGCCCCGCCGTTATCGAGGATCAACGAGATGAGCATGATCTCCCGGCGTTCCTCGGAGAGATCGGAGGAGGTCTCGATCTTTTGGATGTACTGCTCGGCCTCGGCGGTCGCTTCGGCCAGGGCAGCGATCACCAGCCGGGCGATGCGCGCCAAGTCGGGCGTGTCCAACTTGGCGATGGCCTGCTCCATCAGCGTCACCCGCTCGCCGACCAGTTGGCGCTGGATCTGGCCGACACAGAAACTCTGCAGACGGGCATAGAGTTCGTTGAGCGGCACGCCCAGCGATTGTTCCCCACCCGCGCCTGGTGCCGACGAGATCGGCACGGGCTGGATGTTGATACCCCCGCGCAGCATGGCCTGCCAACTGAGGCCCACGCCCAGCGCCATCCAGACCGAGGCCGAATCGGGGATCAGCGTCAGGCTGGCGGCCAACGCCACACAAGCAAAGAGCGCGTTGGCGAGCATCAACACCCACGCGCCCCCCGTCCGCAGCGCCCGCACCGGCCGGTCCGGGTAACCGATGACCACCTCGCTGGCTGCCCAGACGATGGCCATCACAGCGGTGATGGCGTAGAGATCGCCCCGCACTGTCGCCAGCCAGGCAGCAATAGATTGAAGGAAAGCTGGCATCGTTTCACCTTTCTGGGCTGATGGCGATCTACGCCCCCAGCACCCGCTCGTGGCCTTTCTTGGTCAGCACGAACATCTCGCCCTTCTGCATCTTCTGCCGCTCGACGTACCCCTGCTGCTCCAACTCTCCCAGGGGGGCAGCGATCTCTTCGGGGAAGGAAAAGGTACGCACCGCCACTTCGACCGGCAGTGCCGGCCCCTTTTTCAGCAGCGCCTGCAAGATGTTTGTCTCTTGCTCTTCCAGTTGCGCGGTCGTGTTCTCACTGTCTGACATTCTCTCACCTCCTGCCTCAGACTGGATTATAATCCTATGGACATTCTAGCACAATGGCAGGCGCGTGTCAAATGCCTGCCGGCCAGACTTGACTTTTCCCGCTCCCGGCGTAGAATTCTTACCTACGTTGCTATAAGGACACCGCCGGGCCATCGCTGCACATTCTTATCAAGGGGAACTGGTATGAGCCAAACAGCAGGGCTTGATCAAGAGTTGCTAAAAATCTATGGCGAGTTGGACCGCGACCGGCTGATGGCGCTGGTCGTGGGCTATGCCCGTGACCGGCTCGGCGCTGGCGGGTGCTCCATCTTTTTGCGCGACGACATCACCGGCCGCTACGTCCTGCGCGGCACTACCGGCCTCCTGGAGGGCGCAGAGATGCCCGCCGAGCGGGTGGAGTACGTGTCCGGCGAAGGACTGACCGGCTGGATCGCCAGGCACGGCCGTCCGCTGCGCATCGCCAACGTCAGGGACAACGGGGAATTGCGAGACATCGCCGAGGACCTGGTCTGGAGCAAAAAATACTCCGAGATCAGCGCCCAGCCGGGTCTGGCTTACGTGGGGGTGCCGATCCTCTCCCAGGACGAGGCCACCGTTCTGGGCGTGTTGCGCGTCTCCGGGAAGGCGGAGGGGGAACAGTTCGACGCATCTGATGAGGCGCTGCTGGGCCACGTGGCCGCGATGGTGAGCATCGCCATCGAAAATTCGCAGCGTTACGAGCGGGAAAAGCGCCGCGCCCGCTACTTTCGGCTTTTACTGGACATCGGCGGTGAGTTGGACCCACGCCGCCCCATCGCCGAGATGCTCCAGGCCGTAACGGGCCGGGTCAGGCAGGGCTTTCGCACCGAAGGCTGTCTGATTTACCTGCGAGCCGAGGAAAGCGCCGGCCGAATGGTGCTGCAGGCCGCCAGCGGTCTCCCCGAAACGCTGACCGGCAAACTGACGTGCGTGGTAGGGGAGGGGCCGACGGGGCACATCGTCCGCACCGGAACGCCCGTCCAGATACGCGAGCCGGCCGCGTTGGGAGATTGGAACGTCCCCCACGTCGCCGAGATCGCCTCCCACCTCCCATCCGGCGTCTACCGCTCCTTCGTCGGCGTCCCCCTGCGGCTGGGCGACGAGGTGCTGGGCACGCTCGAGTTGATCAACAAGATCCCCAGTTCCCCCGGCCACCGCGATTGGTTCACCGACGACGACGAGGAGTACCTGCGCTTGCTCTCCACGGCCATCTGTGGTGTACTCGAAGGCGCTCGCTATCTCAAGACTCTGGGCGACGTAGGAGTGACCGCTATGCGGATGCAGCGCGTCGCCTCTTTCGGCACCCTGGCGCAGCGGATACGGCACGAGGCAGCAAACCCGCTGGCCGTAGCCCGTCTGGCGGTGACCAACCTGCGTAGCGATCTCCAGGAGAAACCTGGTTTCTTAAGACGGCTGGACGTCATTGAGACTAACCTGAACGAGGTGAGCGGTAAACTGCTGGACCTGCTAAAGTTCTCGCAGCGCATCGGCTTTATCCGCACGACCACAAAGTGGAACAACGTGGTGCGCGAGGCTCTCATCTGGCTGGCGGCGGAGCGACAACGGCGCGGGGTGGAGGTGCACGCCGTCTACGAGGACCTGCCACCGCTGTTCATCGAGCCAAACGAGATGTTCGGCGTTTTGGTCACTGTCCTGCGCCTGATGATGGAATCTCTCGAAACGCCCGGGGGCCTCATCGAGATACACACTTCGTCGGCCGCCGCTGGCCGGTGTGTGCGCACAGAGATACGCGCACCGGAGGCCCCGTTGGCCGGGACGGTTTCGTCCATCATCGAACCGGCGGCCGGCGCACCCAAGGAACTGTCGCCTCTTCACTTTGAGTGGGCACTGGCGCGGGAGACGGTGGAGACACAGTACACTGGCTCTCTCAGATGGAAAGTACGGGACAAAGAGGCAATCTTTGTGCTCGAACTGCCGCTGAAGGAAGGTTGATATGGAAGCAGAGCAGAAGACGATTCTGGTGGTAGACGACGAGCCATTCTTCCGCGAGGAAATAGTCGCTTTCCTCAACGGGCCCTCGTTTGCCGCCCAAGGTTGGGAGGTGGAATCTGCGGCGGGGGGTGACGAGGCGCTGACCCGGCTGGAGCAGGCCTCCTACGACGTAATGCTGCTCGACATCAACATGCCGGGGCTGGACGGGATGGAAGTACTGCGCCTGATGCGCAAAAAGCACATGCTGGAGCAGACCTACGTTATCATGCTCAGCGCCTACGGCGTGTACGAGAACGTGGTCGCGGCCATGCGCGGAGGGGCCAAGGACTTTGTCAACAAGTCCGAACCGCTGGATCAATGGATCGTGCGCATCGAACGCGGCTTTGAGTGGCAGGAACTGCGCCGCCGCAAGCAGCAACTCGAGGAGGAACTGCGCCTCCTGGCGCGTGAGGTAGGCCACGACATCGGCGGCACGACCTACTTTGTGCTCACTCAGCGGGTGCAGGCGCTGGCCCGGCTGGTGACGGGAGAGCCAGAGGGTGAGCGCTCCATCGAGGTCATCCGGCAGATTCTGGCCCGCATCAAGCGTCTGGCCGACGACCTGGGCCACGTGGCGGTGGCCCTGGATAGCAGCGAGGTCTGGCGTTGGGAGACGCTCGACCTCCATCGCCTGCTGGAGCGGCTGGCGCAGGAATTCAGTTACGGCCACCCCGACGTGACCATCGTGCGGGAGTGGGGCGCAGACAGCCCGCCGATACAGGGCAGTCGCGCCCAGTTGGAACGGGCTTTCCATAACCTGCTGACCAATGCCGGGCGGGCTATGCCTGACGGCGGCACACTCACACTGCGCACGCGGCGGGAAGCCCCTCCCCCCTCCCAGGAGGGAGCCGGAGGGGGATGGGTCGCCGTTGACGTGGAGGACACAGGCATCGGCATTCCTCCAGAGGCACAGGAGAAAATCTTCCGCATCGGTTTCTCGGATTGGAGGAACGGCCAGAAGGGGAGCGGGCTGGGACTTTACGTCGTCCGCAGGAACATTGAGAACCACGGCGGTCACATCAAAGTGACCAGCGCCGTAGGAAAAGGAACCACAGTCACCGTCCGATTGCCGGTTCAGTAGGGGTGGGGTTACCCCGCCCCTACACCGGACTATTCTAAATCTTGCAGGAGGAAAAGTACAATGTCATCAACTATATTGGTAATGGACGACGATCTGCTCGCGCTCGAAAGTCTGGAGGACTATTTGAGACGGGCCGACTATACCATCGTGACGGCCAGCAGCGCCCGTGAAGCGGTCGAGCAGGCACGAGAGACGCCTTGCGACGTGGCCGTGTTGGACATGAAGATGCCCGAGATGGATGGGTTCCAGGTGGCCTCGATGTTGCGCCAGTTGCAGCCTGACCTGCGGGTGATCATATTCACCGGCTATGCTTCGCTAGAGACCGAGGCCCGCGCCACGCAATTGGACCTCTACGAATACCTGCCCAAGTCGAACTGGTACGACCTGTTGCTGCCGACCATTGAGCGTACCCTGACTGGGCCAGAGCGCCCACTGCCCAAGCAGCGCCCGTCCGACCTGGAGCAGGCAGCCGCCCAGTACGCCGGCGAAGGCAAGTGGGAACTGGCGTCGCTGGCGTTGGAGCAGGCGGCCCGCATCGCCGAGTTCACCCACGAGTGGCAGCACGCGGCGGCGCTTTACGGCCAGGCTTTCGAGCACATGCGGCGCGCCCGTGGTCTCTCCGTAGAAGCCCAGCGTCTCCGTGAACTGGCGGAGTGCGCGCAGCGCATCGCGGACGAGGGGGCCACGGACTGACTGTGAACTCAGCCGAGTATGAAGGATGGATTGGGCCAGTACATTGGTAGGCTCGGTAGATCCAATTTTGCTCGGCCTGGATCGCCAGATCCAGGTCAGGAACGGGGATTTGACAATCCCCTCGGAGCGATTTTGGATCTGCTGAGACTGGCAAACTGGTAGATTGGGACGGATTCGCCAATGTACCAACCAACCAACCAACCAACTAACCAATCTACCAATGTACCAATCTACCAGAGTACCAATCTACCAACTTCTCTGCCTGACCCTGCTTCTGGCATCGGGCTGTACTCTGCTTCCGCCACCTGCCACCCCAACACCAACACCCACTCCCACACTCTCTCCCACCCACACTCCCACACTCCTCCCCCCTACCCCCACCCCCTGGCCCACGTCCACCCCTGAGCCGCCCGACACCGGTTGGCAACTGCTGCAACCGGGCGTCGAGTGGCGCCAGGTGCGCGTAGAGACCGGCGAGGTCGCCGAGCGGTTGACCATCGTGCGGCTCGATCCCGCCGCCGTGCGCTTTCGCGTTCACTACGACCCCATCGCGCCCTGCCCGGTGAGCGCCTGGGCGGAGCGCTGTAGGGGCGGGGTTACCTCGCCCCTACTGGTCGTCAACGGCGGCTACTTTACTCCCGAAAACGAGACCATTGGTCTGCTCATCAGCGACGGACGGGCCTGGGGTACTCCCTACGAGGACTTTGCGGGTATGTTCGCCGTCACAGCCGATGGCCGGGCGAGCGTGCGCTGGCTCCGCGACCGACCCTACGACCCCGACGAGCCTCTGGAAGAGGCAGTGCAGTCATTCCCGGTGCTGGTCAAGCCGGGCGGCGTGATGGGCTTTCCCGCCGACGCCGACGACGGTCGCCCCTCCCGCCGCACCGTCGTGGCCCAGGACCAGCAGGGGCGCATCCTGTTCATCATCGCGCCCCGTGGTCACCTCAGCCTCCACGAAATGGCGTGCTTTCTCGCGGATTCCGATCTCGATGTGGATGTGGCGCTCAACCTGGATGGGGGTTTTTCCACGGGACTGTGGCTGAGGACGAACGAGACACCTGTGGAGATCTACTCCCGCGTCCCGGTGCCCTCAGTCATCTCTGTCTACGATTGACGTGCGTGAGCGACTATCGTCGCACCAGCACGTACCGCCCGCGCGTGGTGGTCGAGGTGGCGGTGTAGAGGTAGGTGGGTGTTCACACCAGCGTCAATTCCGGATGCCGCTCCCGAACCCAAGTCCGGGCAATCTCCGCAAACTTTCGGGCCTCTACCAGCAGATGTCTGGCCTCAGTGTCGGAGGCATAGCCCACTCCGACGTAGTCCGCCCGGTTCCGCTTGCGTCTGCAATCGTCGAAATAATCTGCCAAGTCACCGAACTCGCTCACCGAGACGGCCTTGAGAAACTCAAAGGTCGTCCGGTGGTGGCCCACGCCGGTTGTCCGGTAGCCTTCCGCATACATCATCGCCGTGGCGGCCTGGAGTGCTGCGTTGTAAGACGTGGCAAATCGGCGGTCAGATGAAAGTGCCTCAATGGCGGCGTCGGTCAGGTCGCGCTCGACCACCGCGAACAAGTCAGCGATCTCAGCAGGGTTCGTGCGGTGGGGCCGAATGCGTCCCTCACGCAGTAAGCGCGCGGAGTGTCTCTTCATTGCCAATCATAAATATTTTCGGACCATCAAGTACATTGCGCAGGAAGCCGTTGCCCTGGTGGGTTTTTTCCTCGAGATCCTCTGGAGTGACCAGGTGATAATTGACCTCTCGCTGGATTTCAGCCTGCACGGGGCGCAATGCTGTGGATAACTGCCGGCCGGAGGTGGAGCCGATGACAAAAAGGTCAATGTCGCTAGTGGTTGTCTCCCGACTGGCGGCGTAAGAGCCATAGATGAAGGCAATCTCAATCTGCCCGTCCCCTGCGAGGGCGTCGCCCAGTAGAGACTCAAGAGCAACGGTTTTCAATAGGATGCGCTTCAGTTCGAGAAAGATTGAGCATGCCAGGTTGGCTTGAAAGTAGACCCGGTTGCCATCTCTAGTTCGGTGCAAGAGCCCCATCTCGGTTAGCCTGGCGCCTTCCCGCTGGACCGCCCGCACGGGCAGCCCCGTCAGTTCAGCAATCTCTCGCTGGTAATATCGCTTCCCCTCGTTAAGCAGCAGCAGTCTGATGATTTTGACCCTCGCTGAGGAGGAAATTAACTTTTCCAGCATTCCATCTGCTCCTGACTACAATTTGTAGTCAATTGTATACGAATTGTAGTCAAAAGTCAAATCTCTATATGCTCACCCGCGGCCGGTACTCGCCCCACACGCACCGCAGGACTTGGCAGATCTCGCCCAGCGTGCAGCCAGCCTCCACGGCGGTGACGAAGAGAGCCATCAGCGGCTCGTCCGAAACGCGGGCAGCCTTCTCGATGCGGCCCAGGGCAGCCGAGGCCCGCTCCCCATCCCGCCGCACCCGCAACTCGGCCAGCCGTGCCCGTTGTCGCTCCTCGATGGCGGGATCAACTACCAGCCGCTCCATCTCCACCTGTTCCTCGTCCACCCGGTACTCATTTACCCCCACCACGATTCTGTCCCCTGTCTCTGTCTCTCTCTGGTAGCGGTAGGCGGCATCGGCGATCTCCTGCTGGACGTATCCCTGCTCGATGGCTGCCAGCGCCCCGCCCATCCCGTCAATCCGCTCAATGTACTCTTGCGCCCGCCGCTCGATTTCGCCGGTGAGGTGCTCGATGACGTAGGAGCCGGCCAGGGGATCCACCGTGTTGGTCACGCCCGACTCGTGAGCAATGATCTGTTGGGTGCGCAGGGCGATGCGCACCGACTCCTCGGTCGGCAGCCACAGTGCCTCGTCGCGGGAGTTGGTGTGCAGCGACTGGGTGCCACCGAGAACCGCCGCCAGCGCCTGCAGCGTCACCCGCACGACGTTGTTATCCGGCTGCTGGGCGGTGAGGGTGCAGCCGGCGGTCTGGGTGTGGAAGCGGAGTTTCCAACTGCGGGGGTTCTGCGCGCCGAACCGTTCTTGCATGACGCGCGCCCAGAGGCGGCGGGCAGCGCGGAACTTGCCCACCTCTTCCAAAAAATCGTTGTGGGCATTGAAAAAGAACGAGAGACGCGGCCCAAAGATGTCCACGTCTAACCCCGCGTCAATGGCCGCCTGGACGTAGGCGATGCCATTGGCCAGCGTGAAGGCGATCTCCTGGACGGCGGTGGAGCCGGCCTCGCGGATGTGGTAGCCGCTGATACTGATGGTGTTCCACCGGGGCACCTCGGCAGCGCAGTAGCGGAATAGGTCAGTCACCAGCCGCATCGAGGGGCGGGGGGGAAAGATGTAGGTGCCGCGGGCGATGTATTCCTTGAGGATGTCGTTCTGCACCGTGCCGCGCAGTTGGCGAGGCTCTACCCCCTGCTCCTTCCCCACGGCAATGTACATCGCCAGAAGGATGGCCGCCGGGGCGTTGATGGTCATTGAGGTGCTGACCTTGTCCAGCGGGATGCCGTCGAAGAGGGTGCGCACGTCGTCCAGGCTGCTGATGGAGACGCCGACTTTACCGACTTCCCCCTCGGCCAGCGGATCGTCGGCGTCGTAGCCGATCTGAGTTGGCAGGTCGAAGGCGACGGAGAGGCCAGTCTGCCCCTGCTCCAGCAGGTACTTGTAGCGGGCATTGGACTCTTCGGCGGCGGCGTAGCCGGCGTACTGGCGCATCGTCCAGAAACGACCCCGGTACATCGTCGGCTGCACTCCGCGGGTGAAGGGATACTGGCCGGGGAAGCCCAGGTCGTCGAGGTAGGGGCGGGGTGACCCCGCCCCTACCTCCACATCGGCGGGGGTGTAGGCTCGGTCGAGAGGGATGCCGGAGAGGGTCTCGAAATGCTCGCGGCGTTCAGGGAAGCGGTCGGTGACTTTCTTGACGGTTGTTTCTTCCCATTCTTGTTTGGCGCGTTGCAGGTCGTCCAAGGTCTTTTTCATTTTACTCTCGCCTCCCGCAGTATCCGCCCCGCCCACGTCCGCCCCGGGTGCTCCACCCGCTCCAGTTCGACGACCACGGCCTCCATATCGTACTCGACGCGGCGGATGGTGACATTGCATTGATCACCCTCAAAGTCGAGCAAGGCATAGGCAGGGCGGGGGTCGCCGTCCAGCGGCAATCCCACGCTGCCGGCGTTGACCAGGCGCACGGAGTCCACGACGCGATCTACGGGGCGGTGGGTGTGACCGTACAGGAGCAAGCGAGCGTCCAGGCTGGCCAGGTGGGGACGCACCTCGTCGTCGGGGGTGTCGGGGTAGATGTTGGTCTCGTCGTCGGCAGGGGTGGCGTGGACGGCGACGATGTGCCCGTAGCCGGGGACGTCCATCTCCAGCCGGGGCGGAAGGTTACGCAGGAATTTATAGTCGGCGTAGGAGAGTCGCTCCACGATCCAGCGAAAGTTGGCGTCGCGCCCGGCCAGCGCGAAGGGCATCTGGGCCCAGTCCTCGGGCGAACGGACCGGGAAGACAGGCCGCCGGCCGGTAACAACGTAGCGGTCGGTGTTGCCCATCAGAAAAGCGGCGTTGGGCAACGCCCGCAGGCGGGCCAGCGTCTCGGCCGGCCAGGGGCAGAAGGCGATCAGGTCGCCCAGCACCCAATAAGTGTCGGGTGTGCCCTGGGCCTCGACATCGGCCAGGACTGCCTCCAGGGCCAGCAAGTTGCCATGAACATCGGAGAGAACAGCGAATCGAGTCATCGTTTGAATTCCTTTCGTGTACTTGGCCAGTTCAGCAGCCCCCAGACGAGGGCCAGCAGGAGCGCCGTGAGCAGCAGATCGCGGGGGCGGGTCTGGCGGGCGTAGTCGGACACATCGAACAGCAGGTGGTTAGCCCAGGCGTGGGCCTCGTAGAGGGTGGTCGCCGCCAGGGTGGCCCACCGGCCCCAGGGACAGAAGCGCACCAGCCCCACCGCACAGACGATAAAGACTGCTCCCCAGAAGCCGCCCATCGCCGCCAGATATGCCCAGGGCACCGTCATCGGCAAGTCGGGCAAGAGGGCGGCGTAGCGCAGGGCCAGACTTGCCCGGACCAGGTTTGCCAGTCCCAGGGTCAGCACCAGGAGGGCCAGGGCGACTACGCACTTTTGGGAGCGGGTGAGTTTCGGATGTGGATGCTGCGACGGACCGTCGTCAGCGTGACTATTTCTTGACATCACATTCGGAGCGATTTTGGATCTACTGAATCTACCAACTCACGGTACGAGCACAATCTTCCCGAACTGCTCCCCCCGCTCCAGCGCCTCAAAGGCCGCCTGGCCCTCGGAAAGAGGCATCACCCGATCCACCACCGGCCTCAGTTTCCCCGCCCACACCAGGCTCATCACGTCGCTAAAATCCTGGTGAGTGCCCATCGTGGAGCCAATGATGCTGATCTGTTTGCCAAAGATGAAGCGAATGTCAATCCCGGCCTGGGGCCCAGAGGTGTTGCCGACGATGACGATGCGCCCGCCCCGGGCCACAGATCGTATGGACTGGGCCAGCGTCGCCTGCCCGACGTTGTCCACCACCACGTCCACCCCGCGCCGGCCGGTCATTTTGTAGAGGGCCTTGCTCCACCTGGGATCCTCCCGGTAGTTGAGCACCACATCGGCTCCCAGTGCGCGGGCCTGCTCCATTTTTTCCTCGGTGCTGGTGAGGGCGTAGACGGTGGCGCCGGCCAGTTTGGCGATCTGGATAGCCATCGAGTTGACCCCGCCACCGGCCCCGACGATGAGCACGGATTCGCCGGCCCGCAGTCCGGCGCGGTGGATGAGCATGCGCCAGGCGGTGAGGCTCACCAGCAGCGGTGCGGCCGCCTGGATAAAGTCCCATCCCTCCGGCATCGCCATCAGGTTGGCGGCGGGCACGGCCACGTACTCCGCCTGTCCGCCCCAGATATATTCCCCCAGGATGACGTAGCCGGGGCTGAGAGAGTGCTCCCCCCGGCGGGTGAACTCGTCCTCGCGCGTGCTGATGCCGGGGTCTACCACCACCCGCTGACCCGCCTCCCAGCCGATGACTCCCGCGCCGAGGGCCACGATCTCTCCAGCGACGTCCGCCCCGGTCCAGTGGGGCATCTCCAGTTTCAGACCGGGCCAGCCGCGCCGGATCCAGATGTCCAGGTGGTTGAGGGCGCAGGCGCGGACGCGCACAAGTGCCTGGCCGGGGCCAGGTCTGGGGTTGGGTACATCCGTGTACTGCAAAACATCCAATTCGCCATGTTCGTAGAAGCAAAGGGCTTTCATTTTATCACTCCATATCATTTATTGGTGTTGCCAGGCAGTTCCAGGTAGGCTTCATTGTCCCAAACGGCGCAATAAAGCGACATTCGTTCCAGCATAGCGTCGAAACCAAGCAGCAACGGGACATCGCTTCCTTCCGATGCCAGATGAGCGCGGATGACCAGTTCAGGCAGCATTGTGTATCCGTCGCTCAATGTGCATTTAATCACGCCCTCAATGACCGGCAGGTCACACTCTTCGCAGTCGGCAATTCCCTGGATGACGATGTCCTTCAACGTCAGCACCGGACAGTGGCGCCAAATCTTGTAAGGGATCAACGAGGTTGGCGCACCGGTGTCCACAATGGCCCGGTAGGGTTCGGCTATCCCCTCAAAGGTGCGAAACAAAGCCCAGGTAAACAGGCGGGTAACAATGACGGATGGATCGTCGCGAGCAGGCTTTTTCGAGATAGCCAGGTGGATTCTAGTAGACATAGATGCGACCCTCGACAAAGAATATGAGGACTTGATGATCCTCGATCTCTCTGGCTGCTTGCTGTACCATTCCCAGATCCGGCGAAGCCGCTACGACTTTCTGATTGCAGACAGCCAGCCAATGATCAGGATACTGTTGGATAAACTTGGCCATGTGCTCATCGATCCACTCCTCATCTCGGGCGAACTGCTCCGACGGTGTCCACTCGGGCCACGTGTCCTCGAGCAGCAGCGCCGTGAATTCCTCCTCGCTAATTTCGTCGAGAGTGTACATTCGTGGCTCCAGTTCCTTCATCTTTCACCTCTTGGTGTTTGGGTCGGGCACGTCGTCGTAGCGCAGGATGTTCAGTGCGCCGTGTTCGTAGAAGCAAAGGGCTTTCATTGGCTCACCGCAACCCCGTCTCCAACCGCGCGATCACCATGCGCTGGATCTCGCTGGTGCCCTCGTAAATCTCGGTCACCTTGGCGTCGCGGAAGTAGCGCTCGATGGGCAGTTCCTTGCTGTAGCCCATCCCGCCGTGGATCTGGATCGCCTGCGTCGTCACCCACATCGCCGTCTCGGAGGCGAACGTCTTGGCCATGCAGGATTCCAGGGTGTACCGTTTGTGCGTCTCTTTGGATGCCTCTTTGGCCAGCGCCGCCTGGTAGATGAGCAGCCGGCTGGCCTCGATGCGCATTTTCATATCGGCGATTTTTTGTTGGATCATCTGGAACTGGCCGATCTTTTTGCCGAAAGCCTCTCGCTCGCGGGCGTACTCCACCGAGGCCTCGTAAGCGGCCTCGGCGATGCCCAACGCCTGGGAGGCGATGCCGATGCGGCCCGCGTCCAGCACGGCCATCGAGATCTTGAAACCCTCACCTTCCTTTCCCAGCCGAGCCTCCACCGGGCACTTGTAGTCCTCAAAGTGGATCTCGCAGGTGGCAGAGGCGCGGATGCCCAGTTTGGGCTCGGTCTTGCCCCGCTCAAAGCCCGGCTCGTCGGTGTCAATGATGAAGGCACTGACGCCCCGGTGGCGGGGCTTGGCGTCGGGGTCGGACTGGGCAAAGAGCAGGATGTACTTGGCCGCCGGCCCGCTGCTGATCCACGACTTTGTGCCGTTGATGACATAGTGGGTGCCGTTGGGGGAGAGGATGGCTGTGACTCGGATATTGGCGGCATCGGAGCCGGACTGGGGCTCGGTCAGGGCGTATGCGCCCACCACCTTGCCGCTGGCGACGGCCCGCAGGTACTTCTGCTTCTGCTCCTCGGTGCCGTAGCGGAGGATGCCGTAGCAGAAGAGGGAGTTGCAGACGGACATGACGACCGCGTGGGAGGCGTCCGCTTTGGCGATCTCCTCCAGCGCCAGGACGTAGGCCAGCGTGTCCATTCCCACACCGCCGTACTCCTCCGGTACTGCGATGCCCATAAAGCCCTGAGCGCCCATCTTTTTAATCGTCTCGTAGGGGAACTCGCCCGTCTCGTCAAAGTGGGCGGCGATAGGCGCGATCTCTTTCTGGCCAAAGTCCCGCGCCATGTCACGTATCATCCGGTGTTCGTCGCCGAGTTGCAGGTCCATTCGTGTTTCCTCCTTGTCATAATGATAGGTTTGGACGGGATATCCCAAGTTTTGGCTTGGGATAAACTTGGGATAAACGCGACTTTAATTGGATGTTCTCACCTCCACAAACTCCCAGAGAAACTCCGAATTCGGAGTTCTGGCGCGTTTTTTTTTCGAGTTTTGGTTATATTCAAAAGTCATTGGCTGAATATCCCAAATTGGACTTGGGATAAACTTGGGATAACGCTCCTGACGATTTCACTCCACTGCTCTGTATTATAGTACCACCTCCAACTTTCTTCAACTCTCGTTTTGCCACAGCCGCCGATTATCCCAGTCGCCGCAGGGCGACTTGGCAGATGTTGCCGCGAATTCATTCGCCAGGCAGCGGGAATGGCCGCACGGCGGTTGAAACCGCGTGTAACGCTTGCAAAATCGGCCTGCGCCGATTATCCCAGTCGCCGCAGGGCGACTTGGCAGACGTTGCCGCGAATTCATTCGCCAGGCAGCGTCACCGGATTGACATCTCCCATCAACGTGGGATAATAGCCCCGTTGTCATGAGAAACAGGCCATGGATATCGTAAATGTAGAACTCGTTCTCGCACAGGTGCGGGAGGCATTGACCGGAGAGGACTGGGACCAGGCCGTGGCGCTGGTGGAAGCCCTCCGCCCACCCGACCAGGCCGACCTCTTTGGTGAACTGCCCCCCGCTGAACAGGACCAACTCTTGCCGCGCCTCGACCTGGAAGACTCCGCCGACATCCTGGAGGAGTTGGAGGAAGAAGAGGCGGCAGAGGTGGCCGCACGCCTGGAAGCAGAGCAACTAGCCCGCATCCTGGACGAGATGGAGCCGGACGAAGCGGCCGACCTCCTGGGCGACATCTCCCCAGAACGCGCGGCTGAAGCCCTGGCTGCGATGGAGGAACCCGAGCAAGTTCGCCCGCTGCTCGTCCACGCCGACGAGAGCGCCGGCGGCCTGATGACCTCGGCCAAGGTCATGCTCCACAAGGAGATGACGGCTGAGGGGGCCATCGCCTATCTCAGAGCGGTCGCGCCGGAAACGGAGGACGTCTACTATCTCTTCGTCGTGGATGAGGAGATCCGGGTGGTGGGCGTGGTCTCCCTGCGGCAACTGGTCGTCGTCCCCCCCTGGACCCGCGTCGAGGAGATTATGGACCCCGACGTCATCCGCGTGCGGGCCGACGCCGACCAGGAGGAGGCGGCCCGCCTGATGGCCCGCTACGACCTGCTGGCCCTGCCCGTCGTGGACGACGCGGGGCGCCTGCTGGGTCTCATCACCCACGACGACCTGGTGGCAGTGCTGGAAGACGAGGCGACGGAGGACATCTACCGGTTGGGCGGTGTGCCGGAGGAGCAGCCCCCGGACGTGCCGATCCCCGCCGCCCTGCGCACCCGCCTGCCCTGGCTGGTGCTCAACCTGGGCACGGCGCTGACTTCCGTCATCATCCTGAGCCTCTTTGAGGGCACTATCGCCCGCGTGGCCGTCCTGGCCGCTTTCTTTCCCATCGTCGCCGGCGTCAGCGGCAGCGCCGGCACCCAGACGCTCACCGTCACCGTGCGCGGGCTGGCCCTGGGCGAACTCGGGCCCCGTGACGGGCTGCGCACCCTGAGGCGGGAGATGCTCATCGGCCTGGCCAATGGCATCGCCGTCGGCGGCTTGGTCGCCCTGATCGCGCTGATGTGGAAAGGGACACCTATGCTGGGGGCTGTCGTGGGAATTGCTACTCTCTTGAACATGATCGGCGCAGGCATCGCCGGCGCGCTGGTGCCCCTGATGATGCAGGTTCTGCGGATTGACCCGGCCCTGGGTTCGCCCATCCTGGTCACTACGATCACCGACACCTGTGGCTATTTCATCTACCTGGGTCTGGCCACGCTGGTTCTAGGAATGTTGCTATGACCCACCTGCCGCCGCCTACCGTCGTCACCTCCCCTTCACAACTGGCGGCGCTGCTGGAGGCCTTCTCCGCCCAGCCCGCCATCGCCGTGGACACCGAGTCCAACTCCCTCTACGCCTACCAGGAACGGGTCTGCCTGATCCAATTCTCCATCCCCGGCGCCGATTACATCGTGGATCCGCTGGCTAACCTCGACCTCTCCCCGCTGGCTCCCATTTTCGCCGACGTGAGTGTGCAGAAAGTCTTCCACGCCGCCGAGTACGACGTGATGTGCCTCAAGCGGGACTTTAACTTTTGTTTCGCCAATCTGTTCGACACGATGCGGGCGGCGCGCATCCTGGGCTGGCCCCGCGTGGGGCTGGGCGACGTATTGCAGGAGACCTTTGGCGTGCGCACCAACAAACGCTACCAACGTTACAATTGGGGCCAGCGTCCCCTGGAGCCAGAGGCCCTGGCCTACGCCTGCCTGGACACTCACTACCTGTTGCCTCTCTGCCGGCTCCAGACCGGCGCGCTGGTGCAGAAAGGGCGTCAGGAGGAGGCGCGGGAGGTTTTCGACCAGGTCGCTGCCTCTGAGCCTGTGCCCCACACCTTTAACCCGGAAGATTTCCGGCGCGTTAAAGGGGCCTCCGATCTGACCGGGCGCGAACAGGCCATCTTGCGCGAACTCTACGCCTGGCGCGACCAGGAGGCCCGCCGCCGGGACCGCCCGCTCTTCAAGGTGCTCAACGATCACATACTGCTTGCGTTGGCCCAGGCCCGTCCCCGTACACCGCAGGAACTGGCCTACGTGGACGGCCTGAAGCCCTATCACGCGCGCCGGTACGGGGGGCGCATCCTGCGGGCGATTAAGCGGGGAGTGCATGCCCGCCCACCCAAGCCCCCTCCACCACCCCCGCGCCATTCCGAAGCGGAGGTGGCGCGCTTCCAGGCGCTGCGTGCCTGGCGCAAGCGGGTGGCGGCCGGGCGCGGGGTGGACGCCGACGTTGTCGTCGGCAATGCCGTCCTGTGGGCGCTGGCCGAGCGGAATCCCCGCACGCTCAATGACCTGAGCCGCATTGAGGGACTGGGGCCATGGAAGCGGCAGGCCTATGGGGAGGCGATTCTGAGAGTGCTGGCAAGTTGGTAAATTGTATCTTTTTCAATAAAGTGGGCCAAGACCTCGGGTCATAAGCCTGTCATTCTGAACCAGAGCGCAGCGGAAGCGAAGAATCTCGTCTTGGACAGGCGGTTTGGGCACTGTAACGTGAGATTCTTCGCTTCACTGCGTTCCCCTTCGGCTACGCTCAGGGCAGGCTGCTCAGACCTGTCCTGAGCTTGTCGAAGTGAAGGAATGACACCGGGATGATTATTTTTCTGGAACAGCAAGTTTTTGGCAATCCATCACTTTTGTGTTATACTTTGAGGGAGACACGATGGCCTGGACTATCGAATACTACACGGATGTCCGAGGACACAGCCCTATTGATGAGTTTCTCAGCGATCTTTCTGTCAGGGATGAAGCCGATGAACCGTTTGTTTAAGGACTATTTGCAAGAGCGGCTGAAGGATCCCGAGTTCGCCGAAGCCTACTATGATCTGGAGC
>JADHWW010000101.1 GCA_016783285.1 Anaerolineae bacterium | reverse complement strand
GGGGCACCACCCGCCTATGCTGGACCTACTACACCCAGGCTAGGCCGCCCCTGTTCGCTGTACTGGCCCACGGCATGGCCGCGGTCGCCTTCTGGCGGACGGGATTGCTGCCTATGCGTTTGCAGACCAGATTGCTCGCGAGTGGTCTCCAGCGGAAACGTACAGGCCCTTAGCCTGCCTGGGCCGCCAGTTCCCTGGCGAAGACGTCGAACGCGGGCCGCCCGTAGAGGCAGAAGACGACCCGCTCCAAGCCAGGCCCTTCGACTGCGCTCAGGGCAGGCTCCCTTCGACTGCGCTCAGGGCGAGCCCTCTGCAGGTACTCGATAGCCGCCCGCAGCATCACGCCTGCAGCCTCCTCTATCGGGTAGCCGAAGATGCCGGTGCTGATGGCCGGCAGCGCAATAGACTTCAGCCCATGCTCATCCGCCATCTGCAGTGCGGCGCGCACCGCTGAGTCCAGCAGTTCCGCTGAGCGCGGTCTGCCGTCGTAAATCGGCCCCACGGCGTGGATGACGTGGCGCGCCTTCAGGTTGCCACCGGAGGTGATGGCCGCCGAGCCGGTGGCCACCGGGCCGTGCTGGCGCACCCACTCGTCGCTCTCCCGCTGGATGGCCGGGCCGCCCCTGCGGGAGATGAGACCCGCCACCCCACCGCCATGGGCCAACCGCTCGTTGGCGGCGTTGACGATAGCGTCGCTGTCCATCTCCGTGATGTCGCCTTCGACCAGTTCAAGCATGGTGCGGTTGATTTGAACTCTCATTGTCGTGCCCTCCATCAGGTCCTAATCGCTACTCCCACTTCCTGCTCTCCGCTCCCAGTATACGAGCGAAACGGCCCGTTGTCAACGTGGAGTTTCGTGGAGTTTACGGTTTTCTAATGCGCCGTTTATGCTTTTCTAATGTGGATGAGGTATAATATGCCAATTGCCGGTAGAGGTGGAATCACGTTCTCACTGCGAGAGATTGGAGGTTTTCCGACGTGGGCTGGTCTTTTCGGATAGCAAAAGTAAAGGGCATTGAGATCAAAATACACGCTACGTTTGCGCTGGTACTGCTCTGGGCAGCGCTGGACTGGGGAGTGGCCCGTGGCCTGGGACTGGCAGGCGCGTTCTACGGCGTCGCGCTGGTCAGCCTGTTGTTCGTGTGCGTGACACTGCACGAACTTGGGCACAGCCTGGTCGCTCTGCGCTATGGTGCGACTGTGCGCGACATCACGCTGCTGCCCATCGGCGGCGTGGCGCGGTTGGAGGGCGGAATGCACCACCCTCCGCAGGAGTTGTGGATGGCGCTGGCCGGGCCAGCCGTCAACATCGCTTTGGCGGCGGTGATCGGTGCAATCGCGTTGCCTCTGCTGGGTTTGCAGGCCTTCGGTGGTCTGGGCTCGTTGTGGAGCCGCCTGAACGGCCTCAGCCTCGAAGGGCTGCTCGTTGACCTACTGATGGCCAATCTGGGCCTGGCGCTCTTCAACCTGTTGCCGGCCTTCCCGATGGATGGCGGGCGGGTGCTGCGCGCGTTGCTGGCCTCGCGGATGGGCGAACTGGACGGTACCCGCATCGCCGCGCGGGTCGGGCAGGGTCTGGCCGCGCTGCTCGGCCTGGTGGGGCTCTTCGGCGGGGCACTGAACTTGCTGCTGATCGCTGTGTTCATCTTCATCGGCGCGGAACAGGAATGGCGTGGGATGCAGATGAAGATCGCCTTGCGAGGGCTTCCCGCCTCGGCGGCGTTGCTGCGGGAGGGTGTGGCTCTTTCGCCCACCGACCCGCTGACGCGGGCGATTGACGTCACATTGCGCAGTGGTCAGGCCGATTTTGCGGTCTTCGACCGGGGGTACCTGGTGGGCGTGCTCACGCGGGAGGACGTGGCCGAGGGATTCCGCCAGTACGGCCCCCGCGTGCTGGTGGGGCGAGTGATGCACACCGATTTCCCGGTGGCGGAGGCCGGCGAGACGCTGTTCGATCTCCAGCGCAAGATGCAGGCCAGTGGCAATCCGGCGATTTCGGTGGTCGGAGGGGGGCGTTTCCTGGGTCTGGCAACACTGGAGAGCGTTCGGAACACCCTGCGGCTTTCCTCCCGCGCAGTGCCGTCCTGAAAAGACGGCA
This sequence comes from Anaerolineae bacterium, assembly GCA_016783285.1. The sequence continues at coordinate 3,104 of JADHWW010000101.1, read as the reverse complement.
CACTGAATACCTGATACTTGATGCTCAATACTCAGAACCCACACGAACTAGCCAGCATCCAGTATCCAGTATCTAGCGGCTAATCATCGGCGAAAATGACCTCGCGGAAGCCCAGCGACAGAATGAGGTGCTGCACGTAGGTCTCGGCGCTTCGCTGGGCCATCTCCAGGATGCCATCCTCCAACGCCGCGTTCAGTATCTCCTCCTCGGCCACCTGCCGTGCCTCCGTCTCCAGCGCTGGATTCGGCCCGATCAGCCCCGTGTCCCGGTCGAAGACGTAGGACTTCTGATTGTCCAGCGTGACGACGAGAACCTCAGCCGGAGGCAACGTCACGACCACCGTCCCCGCGTCGGCAACGATGATGTCACCCTCCTCCATCTTGCCCAGGTCCATGCCGGCGATGACCTGGCCGTGGGCGACCAGAATCAACCGGTCGCCAAAGAGAAAGGCGAAGTGTCCCTGCCCCGATTCGGCGGTGATGATCTTCTCGACGGTGTAGGAGGCCGTCTCCAGCCGGCTGAGGCTGCGCACCTGGCGGATGATCGTCACCGGGTCGGCGATGATGGTAGGCGTGGGATTAGTGATCTCCTTCCACTGCTCCTCCAGCGCCCGCTCAGCCTCCTCCAGCGGTTGCGTCAGTCGCTGGATCGAACGGACCAGCATTACGCCGCCGGTCACCAGGGAGATCAAGATCAGCACCAGAATCACTGTGTTGAGGTTAGGTTTTGAATTCATTCCCTATCTCCAATCGCTTGCTAGCATGCGTTCCTTTAAGTCCCTGGTTGTCAGGGCGGACGAACTGTGTTAAAATGAACCCGAATTTGCAGCACAGGAGATGACAAGATGACAACAGAGCCCTATGTAGTCCAGGTTGATCCGAGTGGCCGGCTGGCGTTGACCCAGGTGCTTCTGTCGTCAGCCGGCCTGCACGGGGGCGACCGGGTACTCGTGTTTCCGCTGAGGCCAGGACTGGTCTACCTGCGCAAGGTGAACACACCGAAACCACTTTCACGGGAAGACTTGAGCACGCTAATGCGCACCGCATTCGAGGGCAGCGGCTATACCACGCGCGAGCAGGTATTGACCATGGTGCGCGAGACCAAGCGTGAACTGGCTCAGGAATGATAGCACCTCCATCGCGGCTGTTGTTGGATACGAACGTATTCATCCTTGGTTTCTTAGACCTCGATAGCCCAGAGGGGCGTATCCTACGTATCCTGGTGGATCACCCCGATGTGACACTAATCCTCTCTGATGAACTGGTGGCACAAATCCGGCGCGTGGCGCGGCGCACGGGCGGCAAAGATTGGGCAGGCTATTTGCTCAGCCGGATATGGCAGGACTATCCCATCGAATATGTCCTCGTCTCAGCAGATGAAAAGCGCGAGTTGGAAGCACAGGCCGACATCCCTCGTGAGGACATAGGCATCTATCTGGCAGCGTTGCGCGGCCAGGCAGAATGCTTGGTTTCGGCCAACCACGAACTGGTGCGACAGGCAGCCGCCCGGCAACACCTGTTTGAGTGCCTGACCCCCGAAGAGTTTCTTCGCACGTATCTCGAATGACCCTGGTTACGGATCGGTGAGCACGCTCTCTTGATAGATTCCCCCTCCAAGGTCATTCTCCTGCTGTTATCGCTCCCGACGTAGTATTGTCGTTTGCTGCCAGCCACTCCATGACACCCAATGTCAGGAAGAAAGCGAATGCCAAATCAATGAGATAATAAGACGCATCCACCAGACCGTGGGCCAGGAAATTTACCATCGAGCCCATCAGGCCCAGCGCCAGGGCACGACGGTCGGAGTCAGCCAGGCGGCGCAGCGGCAGGGCCAACCGCCAGAAGGCCACCTGAAGCCAGGCCCCTGCCGCCAGGCCCACGAGGCCCATCCGCGTCGCGTAGTCAAGCAGAATGTTGTGTGCCTGGGAGATGTCCGGTTCCTGCCAGGCGGCGGGCAGGATGTAACACCCCCGGTAGTGGTACAGAAAGTTATCGGGACCGACGCCGAGCCACGGATGTTCACGGAACATCATCCAGGACGAACGCCAGAGTTGCAGGCGGAAGAAAGTGGTGCCGCTTTGCGTGTCCAGAAGGGAGGCAAAGCGCGGGGTGCGCAGGAGCGGGATGGCGGCTACGGCAGCCGCAACCACCGCCCCCAGCGAGGCCCAGAGCCACCGCCCGCCCGCCAGCACGCCCAACGCCAGCAGCGAGAGGGGGACACCCAGGGCAAGCGCGCCTTTGGAGAAACTGAGCAGCACCGCCAGCCCCAACGGGACGACGGCCAGGCCATAAGCGACGCGGCGACCACGGGAACCACCGAACAGGGTAACGGCCACCAGTATCGGCAGTACCCGTCCCAGGTAGAGGCCGACGCTGTTGGGCGAGCCGTAGACGGAGCGCAGGCGGCGGAAGCCCTCCTCGGCGGTGATGACGTTCACGCCGAGGCCGTACTGCACCAGGCCGATGAGCGCCACAGCGACCGCTCCCAGCACGAAAAAATCCACCACGCGCCATAAAGCCTTGCCGTCGAACCGGCTTGCGCGCAGCATCAGGTAAAAGAGCGCCGGCTCCAGGACGACGAGACGCAACTCACGCAGTGCGACGTGGCGGTATTCGGCGACGAAGAGAGAAGCAACGCTCACCAGCACAAAGAACAGGGCAGCGAGGTCGAGGCTGGAGAATGGTTGGTTAGTTGGTTGGTTGGTTAGTTGGCGGAGGCCCCACGACAACAGGCACAGCAGCGTTGTTATCTCCACCATCGAGAACGCTTTGCCGAACAGAGGGCGGGGGTATAGATAGAAGGGGGCCGTCGCTGCGACGAGCGCCAGGCCCAGGTCGAGCCGCAGGATAATAAGCGCGGCCAGCGCCAGACCACTGACGAGCGTGAGCGCAGTAGCCACCAGGCCACTGACCAGCGTGGACGGGAGCCAGGCGGAGAAGTAAAACACCCCGGCAGTGAGAAGAATGAAGAATGGGGAAAAGAGAATGGAGAATGGAGAATGGAGAGCAGAGAATGGAGATTGGAGAACAGAGAGTAGAGAATGGAGAATAGAGAATAGAGAATGGAGAACAGAGACCGCAGAACACCTCTTGCTCCTAGCCCCT